>JAKQBZ010000059.1 GCA_029559435.1 Deltaproteobacteria bacterium
CCTTTGAGCATGGAAGAATGATCTACGAAAAGGCTTCGCCGCCGAAGGAGTTCCTCGAGATCCGCGGCGGCCATAACGATGGATTCCTTCTCTCGGGGCGAATATACACAGCCGGGGTCGAAGGGTTCCTTGAGAAATATGCATATAAAGCAGCTCGCGGCTCACAGCAATGAACCCGTGAGGCGTTAGGCGTAAGGCGATTTAACCCCTTACGACTTACGACTTACGGATCCAAGAAAGGATGGAAACATGAAAGAGCACCATGTTCTCTATGAAGCAAAAGAGCACGTAGCCGTGATCACGCTGAACCGGCCGGAGGCGAAGAACGCTTTCAGCCCGGAGATGATCAGGCTCTGGCGCGAATACCTTGAAGAGGCTAAACAGGATGACGCCATACGGGCGATCGTCGTCACCGGCAACGGGGACACCTTCTGCTCGGGCGGCGACATACGCGATATGGCTGAAGGGAAGCTGAAATCATGGGACATGAAAAGGTTCCTCTGGGATGGAGTTCACAGGATCGTCTTTGCCCTCGAAGACCTCGATAAGCCGGTGATCGCGGCGATCAACGGCGCGGCGATGGGCGCAGGCATGGACATGGCGATCATGTGCGACCTCAGGGTATGCTCCGAAAAGGCTAAGCTTGCTGAATCATATATCATGATGGGGCTTGTGCCGGGCGACGGAGGGGCCTACTTCCTCCCAAGGGTTGCCGGCCTGCCCAAGGCGCTTGAGCTTCTTCTCACCGGCGATGTCATGAGCGCCGAAGAGGCGTTGCGTCTCGGTATAGTCAACAAGGTTGTTTCCCACGAAAGGTTAATGGCCGAGACGATGAAGCTTGCCGAAAAGATCGCCTCCAGGCCGCCGCTTGCGATCCGCATGACAAAAAGGGCCGTCTATCAGGGGCTGACAAGCACCCTGCGATCTCACCTCGACTATATCTCCTCGCAGATATCCCTGCTGTCGGAGACGAAGGACCACCAGGAAGCAGCCCGTGCCTTCCTTGAGAAACGAAAGCCGAAGTTTGAAGGAAAATAGACATATGCCCGTGAGGCGTAAGGCGTGAGGCGAAAAAGCCGTACAGCACGGGAAGGGTATTTTGTCATTGCGAGCGGAGCGAGGCAATCTCATTCAATATGATCGCCATGTCGTTTCGCTCCTCGTGATGACAATGAAATCAAAAACAACATGAAAGGTTTTAAACATTTCACCTTTCACCTTTTACATTTCACAGAGGGTCCCCCCCTTACGACTCACGACTTACGGATTTTCGGGGCTATTGCAATTCTCTCAGCAGTTCCATTGCCCTGCGGGCTTCTTCTGCGGTCAAGCTGCCGAGGCCGCAGCTCGGCGTGACGAGAATGTCCCGGTCTTTTATCGCAGCGCCGATGCCGGCCATAGCGTCGAAAAACTTTGTCTTTAATGCCTCGATGTCTTTCGCGGAGGCCGCAAGGACCTCTTTGGAGGACGGGACAAGCCCCGGCGAGATCCAGCCGCCTTTTGCAAGGAACCTGGCGAGGTCGTCCTTGTAGTAAAAGATCGTATCCAGGTAGTTGTACGCGTCGTAATTGATGATGTCCAGATCGGCATTCAGCAGCACTGACCAGTCAGTGTTCCCGCAGCAATGGACACCCCTCTTTGCGTCGAGCCCTGAGGCAACCTCATTAAATATGGCAATTACATGTTCCTTTGGGATAGAAACATATGCGGAGCCGAAGGAGACCATATAGGGCTCGTCAAAAAAGATGATGACGTCCTTTTCCGGGTAGGATGCCTTGATGGTTTTTATCATCCACTGCGCCTTCATATGAAGCGCCTTGAGGATGATATCAAAGAACCCATGGTTGTAGATGATCGGCTTTTCCTGTTCATCTTTCAGGCCGAGGCCCATGCTGAAGGGCCCCGTGAGCTGACACTTGATGAATTTCACATCTTTTCTGATATCCTGCAGCCTTTCAAGGAAACGGTAGAAGCCGGGCGCCATCTTCGACGAAATGGCAAAGGCATCCAGTGCCTTGCCGGAATAGTTCTCATAAAACCGCTCTATTCCTTCTGTCTTCGTCGTATCGACAAATGCGCTGCCGCTTTCTTCGTCTATGACAACCGAAGGGACCGATTCGAGGAAGGCGATATACATGTTCTCGGTGGGCGCCCTCCTGGGGAGCTGCGGCCAGAAAGGTATCTCCCTGCAGGAGGAGAAGATGACGTCCACCGCCTCATTGATATCTGTAAATGGAAAGCTTCCTATACCCGTTATCATAGCTTAATTATTATCATATCCTGAGCATCAAGTAAAGCGGCCCTCGAAGCGCGGGGCTTGTGCCCGCACGTTTTTCTCTCTTGCCGTCGTTGAGATCCGCGTCTATACTTATATAAAATATCCGGCACCTTGAACTGAAGCAGACTGCTGTCGGCCGAAGCCGGTAGCTATTACTTGCTCCCTTTACGGGAGAATAAAAAGGAGGGCTATTCATGGGAGCCATGATAAGATGGGAAACTGATCTCGATGCCGCCGTATCAAAGGCCTGGGCAGCGAACAAGCCTATTTTGCTTGATTTTTTTCATCCCGGGTGAATCGGCTGTCAGCAGATGGATGCGGTTACGTATCCTACGGAAAGCGTTGTAGAGTTCATTGCCGCAAATGTTGTCCCTGTTCGCATCCCTTCCGATACGGAGCCCCTTGCCACTGAATTCAGGATCAAATGGACGCCCACGCTCATCGTGCTTGACTGGAACGGGAAAGAACATTCGCGGACCGTTGGCTTCATGACGCCGGAGGAGCTGATCCCCTCAATACTCCTCGGCATTGCAAAGACATATTATGAGCTTGATATGTTCAACGAGGCCCTGGCGGATCTTGACAAGGTCATCGAGAATTATCCGCAAAGCGATGCAGCGCCCGAGGCAATCTTTTACCGCGGGGTTTGCGGGTATAAAAGCACCCATGACCCAAAACCGCTGAAACAGGCATACGAGAAGCTCCAGGCTGCATATCCGCAGAGCGAGTGGGCGAAAAGGGCGCTGCCGTACAGGCTCCTGCCCTGACAAGCCGCAACGAAAACCACAGAAGGCCGGAGCTTATGAAGGCTCCGGCCTTCTGTGCCGATATGCAAAAAAGGAGGGCTTAGACGTATACTATATCGACCGGATCCCCTGTCACCCTTTCGAGGCCGTTCTTTCTTACAATGAAGTCGAGCTCGATCCCTATTGCCCCGTGCGGCGGCAAAACAAATTTCGGCTCAAAGGCGAATACCATACCCTCCTTGAGGGCCCTTCTGTGCCGGGCCGTGATGACGGGCAGCTCATTTATTTCAAGGCCGAGCCCATGGCCGATGAATGAAACCTGCCCTTTCCCGCACCCCATGAAATGGTCCTGCAGGCGTGCCTTTTCCGCGATGCGGTACGCCCGCGAGAATACGTCAACGCAGTCGACCCCTTCCTTCGCATAGGATTGTATATCTTCCATTATCTCCCGCGCAGCCTCGTAAGGTTTTCTGAAGATCTCCTTGAGCTCCCCTGCCACAAAGACCCTCGTCTCATCGGTAACATATCCATTATACCCGCCGCCATAGTCGATCGTGACAGGGACCCCTTTCTCTACCCGCTTGAGCGAAGAGCCTTGCGGCAAAGCGGGCGTCAGCCCGGCCCCTCCGATGGGCACATCTGCATACGGCGTGACCGCACCGGTAAAGCCGCACTGGACGGTAAGCGTCATCATCTCCTGGTTGATCCCGCGCATGCGCAGGAACCCCTGGTGTCCGAGCTTCCTGCCTTCGGCTACGAGCGTTGCATCGATCTCAAGCTCGGTGGCGCCCTCACGGACCACCTCTTTTGCCTTCGCGAATACGTGCGTGAGCATCCTGCCTGATTTCTTGATCTGCTCTATCTCGAAGGGGCTTTTCACTGCCCTCAGTTCTTTTATCAACGCGGATATATCCGCATAACGCTCAAAGCCAATGACCTTTTTCAGCCTCTCAAAGGTAGCTACCGGCAGGACATCAAGCTCCAGCCCTGCCTTTCCTTCCAGGAGCCTGCTGCTATCGAGTATCTTTTTGATCTCCTTATCGCTCCTGATGGGTATTATGTCGAGGGGCGTCTCTGCCTTTGCCCTTTCAACGCTTTTCTCAACAAATAACAGAGGCTCTCTGTCGACGGGTATAACGAGGATTCCCTTTTGTATGCTGCCCGTAAAATAGAACCTGTCCACATTCTGAAAGATGATGCTGAAATCGATGTGGTCTTTTGCCATGAGGCGCTTCATGCCTTCGATTCTCTTCCGCAGGTCTTGTTCCGGAATTCTGTCAAATACCCATACGTCCTCGATCATACTTCTTCAACCTCCCTCGCTTATCTGGCGCAGCATCCACGCATTATCTGTTGTATAGACTATGTGCAGATTTTTTTAAGTTCTACTATAATTGCAGCAGATAAACAACTTTTTGAAAAAAAATTTGGTAGAAAAAGGCCGCTATTATTGTTAACATAGCTTATTCGTCATCAACAGCCGGATTTTAATATTTTTTACGGTGGGTTTTTATTATGGATCTATACATCGGCAACGACCTTAAAGACGTAGAGAATGCGGTAAGCGAATTCTGCGAGAAAGAGTTCGACCAGGAATACCTCCAAAGGCTTGAGGATGAGCACAAATATCCAATAGGGCTCTATGAGAAGATCGGTGAGCTCGGTTTTATAGGCGTAGGCTTCTCTGAGGATATAGGCGGTTCGGGGTACGGGGCGCTGGGCCACGTGGTTGCCGTCACGGAGATGTGCAGAAGGCTTCCCGGTATGGGAATGGCCCTGAGCCTCGGATACATACCCGGTTTTGTCGTTGATATTTACGGAAACAGGGAACAGAGAGAGAAGTATGTACGCCCGATGATAGAAGGTAAGTACATCTCTGCAATAAGCGTCACAGAACCAGACAGCGGCAGCGATATCGGAAGCTTGCAGACAAGAATGGAGGATAAAAAAGACCATTTTATCGTGAACGGTTCAAAAGTGTTCACGACGAACGCAGGATATGCAGATTTCTACACGCTGCTTGCAAAGGACGAAAGCGGTCTTACCACGGTTCTTTTTGATAAAGACCTTATAGGCAAGAACGGCCCCAAGCGTTTTGAGATAAACGACCTCGGCAGGAAGATGGGCATCAATACGACCACGTCCGGCGAGCTTGTTTTTACTGATTTTGCCATACCAAAGGACTATGTGATCGGCCAGCGCGGCAAAGGCATGAAGACCGTGCTCAACGGGTTCGAGCTCGGCAGGATCGTGATAGCGGCGCAGGCGTTCGGCAGCATGCTCTATGGCTACGAGAAGGCAGTGGACTACGCAAAGAAAAGAAAGCAGTTCGGCAGGCCTATAATAAAATTTCAGTCCATCGAGCATGAGCTGGTGGATATGTATGTAGAGATTGAACAATGCCGGAACCTCCTTTACAAGGCAGCCTGGCTCTATGACCGGAAAGACCCGGAATCAAAAAAATTCTCTTCCATGGTAAAATTGGCGATCCCGGAATGTGCGATAAGGATATTGAACCAGTCTGTAGATATTCTTGGCGGCTATGGCTATATGCGCGACCAGGGGCTTGAGGGCGCCCTCAGGGATATAAGGATAACATCGATATACGAGGGCACAAGCAAGATACAGAAGATCGCCGTCGCGAAGCTGCTTTACTGAAAAATTTCCCCTAAGAGGCCCTTTGGCCTCCCGTCATATTTTGCCTTTTTCTCTTTGCCAATTTTTCCATTAGTTGCTATTGTATCTTCCATGGGAATATACAACCTTGTATCGGCGATCGGCGTCCTCTTTTTCATCGGCTTCCTCTTTCTCTTTTCCACGAACAGGCGCCGGGTAAGCATCAGGGTCATCCTATGGGGCATGGCCTTGCAGGTTGCATTTGCCTTTTTTGTATTCCTCCTTCCGGCAGGCACTAAGCTCTTTCTTTTTCTCAACGATGTAACCATGAACGTCATTGACAGCGCGATGGAGGGCACGAGGTTCGTCTTCGGGCGCCTCGCCATCGCGGCGGGGCAGAAGGGTTCCCTCGGCTTCATCCTCGCCTTCCAGGCGCTCCCCTCGATCATCTTCTTTGCGGCGCTGATGGAACTCTTTTATCACGTGGGAATCATGGAAAAGATCATCGGCCTCTTTGCCCGCATATTTGTTAAGGTCATGGGCATAAGCGGCGCCGAATCTCTTTGCGCGTCAGCGCAGATCTTTCTCGGCATCGAATCGAACCTCACGGTGCGGCCCTATCTAAAAGAGATGACGCGGTCGGAATTGATGGTGGTCCTCACAACGGGCATGGCGACGATCGCATCGAGCGTCCTCGGATTCTATGTGATCATACTTTCAGGGATATTTCCTACCGTGGCAGGGCATCTCATTTCCGCATCGATCCTTCTCGCCCCTGCGGGGATCGTGGCGAGCAAGATCATTATCCCCGAAACAGGGCAGCCGCTGACCCTCGGCAGGGTAGTGCGCGTTGAATACAAGAAGGCGTCGAACGCTATCGAGGCGATCATCAACGGCTCCATGGCCGGCGTGAGGATGGTCGTGGGGATCGGGGCGCTCCTCATCGCATTTATCGGGCTCACCGCGCTCGTTGACGCCGGGCTTGCGGCCTTGGGAAAGCTTCTCAGCTCTCTCCTGGACGCGGGCGTCGACATTACCCTCCATAACCTCCTGTCCTATCTCTTCTATCCCTTTACGCTTGCCATGGGCGTGCCCCTGGAGGATGCGCCGGCGATCGCCAGGATCATCGGGGAGCGTATCATTGAGACCGAGGTAAAATCATACCAGGACCTCAGCGTCCTTGTGAAAGAGGGGAAGATAGTATACGAGCGGAGCATAGTTATCGCCACCTACGCGCTCTGCGGATTTGCCCACATACCCTCGCTGGCGATATTCGTCGGGGGAACATCGAGCATCGTGCCCGAACGCACAAAAGATATCGCCGTTCTTGGCCTCTGGGCGCTTATCGCATCGAATGTGGCATGCCTCATAACCGGGGCGATGGCCGGCATCTTCTACACCGGAGGAGGGGGAATGCTATTCAAACCCTAAGAAACAAGGCTAAGGCTGAGGTTGAGGCTAAGTAAAGACCTTTAGCTTCTTCCTGAACCTTAACCTCAACCTTAACCTGTTCTATTGTTTCGTTGCTTCCACGAGGCAGTCCATCTTCGGCCCGGTGCGAAGCAGTTTTACGTTTGAAAATCCTGCTTTTTCAAGGGCGTCCCTCACCTCCCTGAAGGTATAGGTATCGCCGCCGCGCGTATTGACAAGCATGTTGATGGCAAATACCGTCCCGGAAGGGGGATTGGTGCGCGATTCATCCATGATGTGGTCCCGGATAAGAAGGACCCCGCCCCGAACAAGAGACCCGTGGACCTTTTTGAACAGTGCGAGGTTTTGTCGAAGGCTGTTCTGATGGATGATCGCCGAGAGCAATGCCAGATCGGCACCCGCCGGAAGAGGGTCTCTGTAGAAATCTCCTGCCGTGAATTTTACACGCCCCTGGAAGCCCTCCTTTTTTATCTGTCTTTTCGCAAGGCCGATAACGTTTGGGACGTCAAAGATCGTCGCTTTCATGCCTTGATTCTTATTAAGGAATGCGATCGTATATGTGCCCGATGCACCGCCGATATCAAGGAGCCGCTTGAACCGGGAGAGGTCATAAAGATCGGCGATCTCCCGGGAAAGATGTTTCCCTACCGAGTGCATTGCCCCGATGAAGGCATCCATAGCCTCTTTGCTTTTTCGCGGGGATGATCTTTTTTTTCTGCTGCCCCCCTTTCTTACGACCTCGGTCAGCAAGCTCCAGTTGTCCCAAAGATGGCTGAAATGGTGAAGAAAGGGGAGCGCCGTCTCGGGATGGTCTTTCGAGAGATACCCTCCAACCTCGGTGGTCTCGTAAATATCGTAATCCTTTCTCAGAAGCCCGAAGGCGACGAGTGCGTCCAGGACCCTTGTCGTCGCCCTTGCATCCAGGGCAAGTTTTGCAGCGAGCTCCGCCGCCGTAGACCTTTTTTTATGCAGATGGGAGAAGAGATCCAGCTCAGCGGCGGTAATGACGATCCTCCCTTTCATAACATTCCACATATCCTGCAGGATTGTTTCATGGCCGTCCATATCCTCTCCTTAAACTTAGCCTGTTTTTTGCCGAAGCTGACCGCTATATGCTTATGTCTCTGGCCCCTTTTTCGGATATTCCACGAAAAAGATCAACAGCGCGGCGCACAGCGCCGATACTATTGCTGCCGTAAAGGGGATCAGGAAAGAACCTGTAATATCCCTTATGTGTCCTCCGAACCGGTTCGCGACGATCGCTCCGCACCCGTAAAAGAGGGTAAGCCCGCCTATGACGGTCCCCATAATCTCTTTCCGGAAATAATCCCCTCCACAGGCGCCGTACATGGGGAAGGTCGAGCCAAAGAAGGCGCCGAGAAAACCGACGCTGACAGAGAGGGCAATCTCATTCGACCCCGAAAGGATGATGCAGGCTATGCTGATCGCGATGCATATGTTGGAGAACAAGATGGTAAAACGCCTTCCTATATAATCCGACGCCATGGGTATCGTGAGGACGCCCGCGATCTGGCCCAGGCCATGAATAGTGGCGAGGAATGAGGCCCTTCCGTAAGCAAATCCCAGTTCGTACCGCGCGTAATCCACCATGAACGTGAGGAGAAGGTAGAGCGAGGCAGCGATAAGAAAATAGGAAAAACCGATGAGCCAGAAATTGGGGATAGCGAGGATCCCGGCGTAGCTTATCTTTTGCTTAATGGCGGAAGGTGCGGCTTGGGCAGCGGGTTTCTCGCTTTCCGGCGTGCCCCAGGGCGCAAGCCCTTCATCTTCGGGCTTGCTTCGGAGAAGAAGCGCATTGATTATGACCATGAGAAACGCAGCAATGCCCAGTATATACCAGCAATACCGCCAGCTCCAGTGTGCCACGACGACAGGATAAAATTTGCCCATCGTAGCAAAGCCGAGCCCGAAACCTGTCGATAAGATGCCGAGCGCCATCCCTTTTTTCTTGATGAAGAACCAGCGCTGGACAAGGGTTACAATGGGCGTCCACATTGCCGCGCCGCCCATGCCGACGATCCCGTAGAAGATGCATGCCTGCCAGAAATTCTGGACGGTGCCCATGAGAAAGGTGCCGACACCAAGGATGACGCAGAAGCACGAAATCACCTTTCGGGCGCCGAGGCGGTCCGTAAGGTAGCCGGTAAAGAGCGAGAAGAGTATGTACACCACGAAGTAGGCGTTGAAGATGTCGCCGCCCTGCCTCCGGGTAAACCCCAGCGTCCTTATCATCTCAGGGAGCAGTACGCTGTAGCCGAGGCGTATCCCGTAATTTATAAAGAGGTCGACAAAACAGACGGCAAGGACGATCCATGCCCAATGGACAGCCTGCCTGCGTACCTTATCGGTCATAACAACTCCCTCCTTCTTTGGCTCATGGTAAAACCAAACACGAAATCCTAATATCTAAATTCGAAACAATGTCTAAATCCAAATATCAAATGCCCCAAACGCAAGTGTTTTACCGGTTTTGATATTTGAACATTCGTGCTTGTTTAGGATTTAGAAATTTGAATTTAGGATTTATCATATCGTTATATCCCCAGTTTTTTCCTCTTCTCCTCTATGTGCGCGGCAATCCCGTCCACTGCCTTGACAGGGTCTTTCTCCACGTCGAGCCTGCCGCCCGTTACATTCGGGCAATCCTCCGTAAGAAGTTTAACGAGATTGGGTCCTCCTGTCACCGTAGGCACAGGGTTGACGTATGTATAAAGGCCGAGCGCGAGCGCAAATACCGCATCGATCGTTGCCTTTTGTTCCATGTATTCAGGGGCAACCGCTGCAACGGGCAGGTCGGGGATCGGTACCCCCAATGCGAGAGAAAGGGCAGCGAGGAGATCGCCGAGACGGCCCGTGTCGGTGCATGTTCCGTAACTTAATACAGGCGGCACGCCCAGGACCTCGCATACCTTTTTGAGGCCGCTTCCTGCCAGCTCCCTTGCTTCAGGGGTACACAAGCCGGCGACCTGCATGGCGGCATTTCCGCATCCCATTGAGAGGACAAGGATATCCCGCCTGATCAGCTCCTTCGCGATGCGGACGCTGTGGACATCCTGGCCTGTATCCCTTAACGAGGTGCAGGACACAAGCCCGGCTACTCCGCGTATAGATCCGGCCTTTATCGCCGCAAGAAGCGGGTTAAGGGTTCCGCCGAGCGCATCAAGGATGCTCTCCGTTGAGAAACCGACAACGGCCTCACCTGTTGCAAGGCCGGCAACAGGCTCAACGGCCGCCCTCCGCTCCCCGAAGTTGTCAACTGCCATCTGGAGAAGCGCAGCGGCCTGCTTCTCAGCCTCTTCAGGGGCATAGTCGATCCTGTCCTTTACGCCTTCGAGCACGACAAGCTGGCTGACCGGGATAAGCTTGAATTTATATTTTTCTGCGTAGAAGGGATCTACCGGCATAGAGCAGTTCATGTCGCAGGCAAAGAGATCGACGGCGCCGCTTGCGAGGACCGCCTCCTGCATGATCCAGTTGCCGGTGAACCCGTAGAACACATCGTCCATCTCCCATCGCTGGATCATCTCCTGCCCTGTCTCGATATTGGCGATAACGCGCAATCCTTTTGCGCCGGCTGCCTTTGCCTTGTCCTGCCACTCTTTCTTGCGGGCAAGCTGAACCATGGCAAAGCCGAGGAAAGGTTCATGGCCGTTGGGCAGGACATTGACATAATCAGGATCGAGGACGCCGAGATCCACCCGCATCCTGTGCGGCCTCGGAACGCCGAAGAGGATATCCTGGCAGTATTCGTTCACTATCTGGCTTTGATACGCCATGGCGATGGAAAGGCGCATCGCCTTCAGGGCGAGGCTCGCATAATATCCGTCCACGTTGGTAAGGCAGGAGCTTGTGGAGAACATCATCTCGCCGTATATCCCGCCGGGAAAGATGCCCAGCCTCTTCCATGCCTCCTGCCGCTCTTTCGGGGCCAGGGTCTGCACGATATGGCTCGGCTCGTCATATTTCCTGTTGAAATCAACCTCAAAGTAATTGCAAAGCATGATCGCAAGTTCCTCGTCAGAGACCGCCGACGGCATCCCGAAGCGATCTGCAAAGGCGACGAGCTTCTCCGGTTCCCTGATGGCAAATGGCGTCTTCCCGTTGGCCGTAGCCTTCAGCGTTTTTAACGTCTGCTCCGTGTGGTAGTGGTACGTTGACGCGCCCATGACATTCCTGAGAAGCATCATCCGCATCGCCATCCCGTCGCCTGTGATCCCGCAGACCCCCCGCTTGTCTTTCGCCACGTCGGCACGGCATGGGCCATTTGAACACAGATCGCAGCGTACGCCCCCCTGGCAGAAAGGACACCTCTGATCAGGGCTTGCGCCGAGGCCCTGCGCCTCGTAACGGTCCCAGATGTTGCTCATGCCGTCTCTTTTGATCCTTTCGTATACCTTGCGCACCGACTCGTGCTGAGAGATCCGTTCTCCTTCCATGGTTACCTCCTTTTTTGGTCCAGCGCTGAACCCGTAAGTCGTGAGGCGTAAGTCGTAAGGGGTTGAATGCTATGCAGTTTACCCCTGCCATGTCTGCCGTTTTGTTTGATCCAGATCATCAGGCGCTGTCTTAGAGTCAATTGTAGTAAAGCATATAGTATCCGTCAACCGAAAAACGGTTCCATTTACCTTGCAAAGAGTTGTTGTAAGCTGGTATTATCTACCTAATACTATGGAATTATTTGACAATGGCATTTTGCAGAAGGGCGATGCGGGGAAGCCTCTCGCGGACAGGATGAGGCCGAAGACGCTTGATGAGTTCGTCGGCCAGGAGCACCTCCTCGGCGACAACAAAATACTGCGGCTTCTTATAGCAAAAAAGGATATACCGTCCATGATCCTCTGGGGGCCGAGCGGGGTTGGGAAGACGACCCTCGGGTGGCTCATGGGAAGATACATGAAGGTCCCCTTTATTTCCCTGAGCGCGGTGAATATCGGCATAAAAGAGGTCAAGGAGGTCATACAGAAGACAAAGTTCCAGCGGATAATCCTTTTCATTGACGAGTTCCATCGCTTCAACAAGCTTCAGCAGGACACGTTCCTTCCCCATGTTGAGAGCGGCGACATCATCCTCATCGGAGCGACAACGGAGAACCCTTCCTTTGAGATCATTTCGCCCCTCCTGTCGCGTATGCGCGTCCTCACCTTGAACCCGTTGACAAAGGACTCGCTTGCGGCGATCCTGAGGCGGGCGCTCAGTACCGATAAAGAGCTGCTGTCTGCCGCGTTAAAGATCAACGACGATACGATCGAAGAGATCGCTGTCCTTGCAAACGGGGATGCGCGGCGCGCCCTTAACCTCCTGGAGGTGTGCTGCAAGATGGTGAGGGAGACAGGACAGAAAGAACCTGTCATCGACCACGATGTCGTGAAAGAGGCATACCAGAAAAAGATCGCGGTCTATGACAAAAAGGGCGAGATGCACTATGATCTTATAAGCGCCCTTCATAAAAGCATGCGCGGTTCCGATGCCGACGCAGCCCTCTACTGGCTCGCGCGCATGATCGAAGGGGGAGAGGACCCGCTCTATATCATGCGCAGGATCGTGCGTTTTGCGTCTGAGGACGTGGGGAACGCCGACCCCTACGCCCTGTCGCTTGCGATGGCTGCGACAGAGGCATTCAGGTTCATCGGCCCTCCCGAAGGATATCTGGCGATCGCGCAGGCATGCCTGTACCTGTCGCTCTGCGAGAAGAGCAACGCAATCTATGCGGCGTATGGAGCGGCGAGCCGGGATGCCAGGAACATGCCCGAATACCCCGTCCCCCTGCACATCAGGAATGCGCCGACGCAGCTCATGGAAGAACTGGGGTACGGCAAGGGGTATCTCTATCCCCACGATTACGAGAATGCCATCGTCAGCCAGGCCTACCTGCCGGAGGAGCTAAAGGGGAGACGCTACTACCGCCCCACCGGCAGGGGTCACGAGAAAAGGCTGAAGGAATTCATGGAGAAGGTGAAGAGGCTCGGCAGGGAAAAAAAGGATTAGGTTTGCGGAATGGTTTATTTTTGTTGCAAAATATCTCATATTGAAAGAGAATAATCACCTATACCGATATTTTGATGAACAGAGAGAAGCAATGAGATCATGTAGCGCGCCTCACACCGTCAGGTTGAGTTTTTGCTGAAGATCAAAGGTTCTTTTAATGTCGAAGAAGGGTATAACGATAGATGGCGATACTCTATTGCGGTGCAAAGCGTTTTAAGCAGGTTATCCTGGCGGGGGCGGACTGGGTATTAAGCAACCGCAGCCACCTGAACAAGATCAACGTATTTCCCGTACCGGACGGTGATACGGGGAGCAATATGTCCATGACGCTCATCGCCGCTGTCCGCGAGATTGAGGCCCTGCAGGAGGTCTCCCTGGAAACGACCGTCAAGGCTGCAGCCTGGGGATCCTTGATGGGTGCCAGGGGCAATTCCGGGATCATTCTGGCACAGATCCTGGCAGGGGTGGCCGAGGCGATAGAGGGGCGGGAGCGCCTCTTTGCCGCAGACATTGTTTTCGCCTTTTCCTGCGCCGTGCAGAAGGCCTATAAAGCGATCCTCCATCCGGCAGAGGGGACGATCCTTACCGTTGTCCGGGAGACGGCGGAGGCCGCGGAGAAGGTTGTCAAGACCGAGCAGGACCTCGCAGTCCTTCTTGACGAGATGGGCAAGGCAGCGTGGTCTTCCGTGGAGCGGACGCCGCTTCTCCTCCCGAAGCTGAAGGAGGCCGGCGTCGTTGATGCAGGGGGGCTTGGTTTTTTCTATTTCCTGGAGGGTATGGTGCGCCTGATCCGCGGCACCTTGAATACCGGCGCAGTCATCGACGACGAAGATGAGCTCGAAGGCACAGCGGCCGAACCGGTGGAACACCGCTGGAACTACCGCTATTGCACAGAGTTCATCCTCAAGGGAAGCCAGATCTCAGGGGATGACATAAAAAAGAATCTTGTCAGGATGGGCGATTCTATCATACTGGTAGGGGATACGCGCCTCGCGAGGATCCATATCCATACCGGCCAGCCCGACGAGGTCCTGCGTTACGCCTCTTCCCTGGGTCAGGTCTCATCGATCAAAGTGGACGATATGCTCGTTCAGCACACGTCGCGCTTTTCTGACCAGAAGAGCAAAAAGGCCACCTCCGTCGTTGCCGTTGTGCTGGGAGACGGCTTCAAGGAGATATTTTACAACGCCGGCAGCGAACTGGTGATAGATGGCGGTCCAACCCAAAACCCCAGCACCTTTGACATTGTGTCCGCAATAGAGACGGTGGCGTCATCGAACGTGATCGTCCTGCCCAACCATAAAAACGTCTGCCCTGCAGCGATACAGGCAGCGGGTATGACGTCAAAGGAGGTCAGGGTCTTGAGAACATCATCCGCCCCTGAAGGCCTGTCAGCATTGCTGGCCTATATGGACGACGCCTCCTTTGAGAAGAACATCAGCAACATGGAAGGGGCATGGAAAGGCGTGAAAAGCGGAGAGGTGGCGCAGGCGTCCAGAAGCGTCACCGCAGGGGACGTTGAAGTCAAGCCCGGCGATTCGATAGGTATCTACAGGGGCGAGATCCGGTGCTCTTCAGCATCCGTGGGAGAGGCCGTTATGAACCTTGCAACGTCAATGCTCGATGCTGCCGACGAGATCATCACCCTTTTTTATGGCGACGCTATCGGAAAGCAGGATGCGGAAGAATTGCGGGCAGAGATGCAGCAGCGTTTTAATGGAAAAACAGTTGAGCTCTATTACGGCGGGCAGCCGTATGCACAATATATTATTTCGGTAGAGTAGGAAAGGAGAGGCCATAAAGATCATTACAGACAGCACCGTTGACCTGCCGCAGGACCTGGTACAGGAATACGATATAGGCATCGTACCGCTGACCATCCACCTGGGAGAAAAAAGCTGGAAGGACTTTTATGAGATCCAGCCCGATGAATACTGTTCGCTCTTGAGAAGGTCAACGGACTTCCCGACGACATCGCAGCCATCTCCCCAGGATTTTATCAACGCCTTCGCCCCCTTCGCTGCACAGGGTGAGCCTGTGCTCTGCGTCAATCTTGCGTCAAGGCTGAGCGGCACCTACCAGTCTGCACTCCTTGCCAAAGACCACTTCCCCGGCGCCCGGATAGAGGTGGTAGATTCCCTCCAGGCCTCTATGGGGCTCGGCTTGATCATTCTGTTGTGCGCCAGGAAGGCCAACCAGGGAGCTTCCTTTGAAGATGTGGCAGGCTTTGCCGGAGAGCTCGCCCGGAAGGTGGAGACCTACTTTTCCGTCGATTCTTTAGATTATCTGCAGCGGGGAGGCAGGATAGGAAAGGCCCAGGCCTTCCTGGGCGCTCTCATGAAGATAAAGCCTCTCTTGCACTTAGTGGAAGGGGAGGTCCTGCCTGTCGAGAAGATACGCACGACCGAGAGGCTGCTGAGCCGGTTTGTGGAGCTCGTGGGAGAAGAAGCCGGGGGGCATTCGCACATCCTGCTGTCAATGGCAGACATTGGAAACGGCGAAGCTGCGACAGAGCTGCTTCAGAGGTTCCTGAAAATTCCCGGCCTTTCCCTTGTTTACCGGGGCAAGCTCGGCGGCGTGATCGCATCCCATGTCGGTCCGGGAGGGCTCGGTGTTTCTTTCCTGAAGGTAACCGATGAGTAGCCCATACTTTTTTTCATAAAAAAATTTTGTAGAAGGAGGGGGAATGGATTTAAGAACGATCAGATCTGTATTTATTGGTGTGTTCTGCCTGGTGCTGGTGTCGGCCGGGTCGGTTTCAGGGGCTGGGTTTGCCCTCATTGAACAGGGCGTAAGCGGCCTCGGGAACGCGTTCGCAGGCGGCGCAGCCTCGGCCGAGGACGCCACAACGGTCTTTTACAATCCCGCCGGCATGACGAGGGTCCCGACGCAGTTCATCGCCGCGGCGAATATTATAAAGCCGACCTTCACGTTCAGGAACGAAGGCTCAACCCACTCCACAGGCGCTGCCCTTATCGGCAACTACGGCGGGAACGCCGGCGTCACGAAGCTCGTTCCGAACGTTTACTATGTCAAGAAGATCGACAAGCTCGCCCTTGGCATAGGCATCAACGCCCCCTTCGGCCTTGCCACGAAATACGACAACAGGTGGGTCGGAAGATACCATGCCATCGAGTCGGATCTTACCAACATCAATATCAACCCTTCCGCCGCTTACCGCTTCAACGAGAAGCTGAGCGTAGGCGGAGGGATAAATATCGGCTATGTCAAGGCGATACTGACCAACGCCGTTGATTTTGGGTCCATCATAGTAGTGGCCCCGCAGAATGCCGACGGCTTTGTAAAGCTCCAGGGCGACGCATGGGGCGTGGGATGGAACCTGGGCCTTCTCTATGAGTTTACCAAGCAGACGCGGGTTGGGGTAGCCTATCGCTCGAAGATCAACTACACCCTTGAGGGGACCGCAAAGTTCTCCAATGTCCCCGGCGTCCTGCTCGCCTTGCCGAACTTCAAGAACGACAAGATCAGCGCGCACCTGACCACTCCCGATTCCCTGTCAATGAGCTTCTTCCACGGCTTCAATCCCAGGTGGTCGATCATGGGCGACGTTACCTGGACGAACTGGAACACCTTCGACGAGCTCCGCATCCGCTTTAATAACGGACGCACAGATTCCGTTGTAACAACAGATTGGAAACAGGTATTACGCTATTCTCTTGGCGCGACGTACACGCCGAACAAGACCTGGACCTTCCGTGCCGGCACCGCCTACGACCAGGCTCCCGTTCCCAGCAACAGGAGGAGGACGGCGAGGATCCCCGATGCGGACCGCTTATGGCTCGCCCTCGGCGCAGGGTATGGGTTTACCGATGCGCTAAAGCTCAATGTCGGCTACGTGCACCTCTTTATCGACGACACGAAGATCACCAAGTCGACCGTCGATCCTGAGGATAACCGGAGAGGAGGGCTGCTGGGCACTTACAGCGGATCAGTGAACATCGTCAGCGCGGAGCTGAAATGGGTTTTTTAATTGGCTGAACAAAAGAACCGCATCAGGAACATTGTTGTCCTGGCGGTTGCTGCGTTTGCTGTTTCACTTGCCCTGTACGGAACGAACACGCTGCACCTCTTTGAGCTGAAGGCCTTCGACCTCTACTCCCGAATTCTCAACCCCGCCCGCTCAACCGACAGGATTGCGATCATTGAGGTAGACCAGCGAAGCATTGATGCGCTGAGCGGGGAGAATATCAACTGGCCGTGGCCGCGGCAGATGTACGCCCCGATCGTCGAGTATCTCTCAGAGGCCGAGGCCGTCTTTATCGATATCCTCTTCACAGAGCCGTCGTCATACGGGCAGGAAGACGACCTTGTCCTTGCGGAGGCTATCGAAAGGGCATCCAACGTCTACCTCCCTTTTTTCCTCTCGAAAAATCCCGGGAGGATATCCCCGGAAGACGTGCTGTTCATAAAGAAATATTCGGCCGGTGAAATACACGACAAACCCTCGCCATACCGCTCTGCTGCCGTCCCCATCGATCCCCTGAGGGCGCACGTGGCCGGGGCGGGGAATGTCGCGATCGGCCCCGATGAAGACGGCGTCTACCGCACCATCCCCCTTCTTTTCCAGTTCCAGGAAAAGGTTGTGCCGAATCTCGTATTCTCTTATTTTATCAAGCAGGCGAAAGGGGATATTGTGAAACAGGCCTCTACCGCAGAAAATGTCCTGCTGCGCTATTTCCGGGAGCCGAGGCCCTTTCGGTCCTTTTCAGCGGTGGACATCCTGAACGCTGCGATCGGCAAAGACCCCATGCAGTCCATGCGCGTAAAAAAAGGATCCTTCAAGGGCAAGGCCGTATTTATCGGGATGACAGCGGCAGGGCTGTACGACCTGAAGCCGACGCCTGTCTCCTCGGTCTCAACAGGGGTTCATATTCACGCCACCCTCTTCGACAATCTCCGGGAACGAAATTTTATGAGGGCGGTGCACCCCTTCTTCGTTGTGCTGGCCATGCTTTTGATCGCCGTCTTTGTATGCGCCTTTGTCCTTTTCCATTATACAATTGTGAAAAATCTTGCCCTGTTCCTGGGCGCGTTTTTTATAATACTCGGGGCGACGTCCCTGCTTTTTCTCAACGCCCGCTATTTCCCTGTCGTCTATCCCGTTGTTGCCCTTGTCATAAGCTTTATCCTTTCCGTGGCGTTCAGCTACGCGGCGGAAGGGAAAGAGCGCATCTTTATCAGGCGCACCTTCTCGCAGTATATGGACAAGACGCTTGTTGACCATGTCCTGCAAAATCCGGAGATCATCAAGCCCGGCGGCAGCAGGCTGCGGGTAACGGTATTCTTCGCCGATATCGCCGGATTTACGACCATATCGGAGCAGAACCCCCCTGAAGAAACAGCGAAGATGCTGCACGTTGTCCTCGATGCGCTCACAGAGGTCGTTATAAAAGAAAAGGGGGTTATCGACAAGTACATAGGCGACTGCGTTATGGCATTCTGGGGCGCCCCGCTCCATACCGAGAACGATGAGATCAACGCCTGCCGGGCTGCCCTTAACTGCATTGCGGAACTCGGCAGCATCAATGAGAGGTTTCAAGGCGAAGGCATGCCCCGCATATCTATCAGGATCGGGATCCATTCAGGCGATGCCGTTGCAGGCAACCTGGGGAGCACGAGGCTCTTTGATTATACCGTTGTCGGCGATACGGTAAATACCGCCTCGAGGCTCGAATCCGTCAACAAGGTCTTCCGCACGGGCATCATTGCAAGCGAGAAGACCCTTGAAAAGACCGGCGGTCTTTTCCTTGCCAGGGAGCTTGGCCTTATTGAGGTAAAGGGCAAGAAGGAGCCTGTCCGCATCTATGAGCTGATGGCGGAGGCCGAAGGCGCCGGAGAGGGCCTGAAGGAAAAGGCGGCGCTTTTCCATGAGGCCCTGGCGCTTTACAGGCAGGAGGGGTTTGCTGACGCAGCAGCCCTGTTTGCTGCTATCCTCGAACGCTATCCGGACGACGGGCCCGCCGCATTTTATAAAAAGCGGTGCGAGGACCTCATGGCGCATTTTCCTTTGACAAAATCGTGGGACATCCTTACAATGACTGAGAAATGAAGAGCAGAACAGCAGCGGTCATCTTGATCATTCTCCTTGCGCCTGTCCCGGTCTTTGCCGAACAGGCCTCCGTCATCACAAAAGAGAATGCCGTCCGCGAATATTGCAGATTTTTTGCGCCCGTTGTTGCGCCGGTGAGATACAAAGACATTCTTGAGATTGTTTCTCCGCAGGGCGACTGGTTCAAGGTCAGGTATAAGGGGACAGAAGGGTGCATCCATAAGGCTGCCATAGAAAAGAGGACCGCTTCCTTTTCGGGCGCGGCGCTGCCGGGGAAGGGGACAGGCGCCGTATCGGAGAGCGAGGCGGCGCTGGCCGGAAAAGGCTTCAACCCCCAGGTTGAGGCATCGTATAGAAAAAAATATCCCGCAATGAGATACAGCCTTGTTGACAGCATAGAACATGATAAGGTTTCTGAAAAAGAGATTGCCTTTTTTATTACCAGCGGAGGGCTCAACAAGCCGTGACGAAGAGGATAACCGTTTTCGTTTTCTTGATGTTCTTTGCGCTTCACCCGGCAAGCCATGCGATCGACCTTCGCGGGATCACGAAACATCTCGATACGTTGAAATCAGTGGTGGGCGCCACAACAAAGGCCGCCCGGCCTATTTCCGACGAAGAAGAATACTATCTCGGCAGGGCTGTGGCCGCGCGCATCCTCGGAACCTACCCGCTCTCGAACGACAAAGGCCTGACGGAGTATGTGAACCTGATCGGGAAGGCGGTCTCCTTGTCCTCCGATAAACCGTTCACCTATGGAGGATACCATTTTGCCGTCCTCGAAACGGACGAAATAAACGCATTTGCCTGTCCCGGCGGCATCATCTTCGTAACGAAAGGCATGGCGGGCATGACAACAAACGAGGAAGAGCTTGCCGCTGTGCTGGCACACGAGATCGCACACATCAATAAGCGTGACGGCATAGCAGCGATAAAAAGCTCGCGATGGACAGAGGCGCTTGCCGTGATAGGAACAGAAGCTGCGCGGACGTACAGCTCATCGGATGTGGCGAAGCTTGTGGCCGTATTTGAAGGAAGCATCGATGACGTATTCAAGACCCTCGTCGTCAACGGCTACAGCAGATCGCAGGAATTTGCCGCCGACGAGTCTGCATTGCAGTATCTCCTCCGCAGCGGGTACGATCCCGAATCCCTCAATGCCTTCCTGAAGCGCCTTGCCGGCAGAGGCGGCCCTTCGGGCGGCGGCATAACGGCGACCCACCCCGAAACAGCCGACAGGATAGACAATGTTGCAGGCAAGGTCCCGTCAGGGCAAACAGATCCTCAATCGGTCCAGATCCGCACCGCAAGGTTCATGGAAGTAATGAAGCCGGCAAAATAATTCCACAAGCTATCAGCAGTCAGCTATCAGCGTCGATAATCGATCATCGAGTATCGAGCGACGCGTACCCAGCATTCTGTCAGTTGCAGTATCTCTTGATTAAAGCCTGAAAATGCTTATACTAATGATAAGTATCCGATAACGGAGGTACGAATGAATCAGGCAAAGACATTCTTTCTGATGGTGGTGCTGACAGTAATATTTGTCGCCATTGGAAGCATGATCGGAGGAAGCTCAGGCGCATATATAGCCTTTTCCATTGCTGTTGTCATGAATTTTGTGAGCTACTGGTTTTCCGACAGGATCGTCCTCGCCATGTACAGGGCAAAGCAGGTCTCGGAGAACGAGGCCCCCCAACTATACGCTACTATTGCATCTCTTGCCCAGAAGGCGTCCATACCAATGCCGAAGGTCTACATCATAGAGAACGACAGCCCGAACGCCTTTGCAACAGGAAGAGATCCGTCTCACGGCGTCGTCGCCGTTACGACGGGCATCATGAGAATACTGAGCAGGAACGAGCTGGAGGGCGTCCTCGCGCACGAGATATCGCACATAAAGCACAGGGACATCCTGATCCAGAGCGTTGCTGCAACGCTCGCGGGGGCAATTACGATGATCGCGAACATAGCGCGATTTGCAGCATTCTTCGGCGGTTCACACAGTGACGACGACGAAGGCGGAGGCAACATTTTCAGCGTAATCATCTTTTCCATGATCGCTGCCTTTGCCGCTATGCTTATACAGCTTGCAATTTCGCGGTCCAGGGAGTATCTTGCCGACGACGGCGGCGCGAGGCTTTCCGGAAACCCGCTCTTTCTTTCCGGTGCATTGAAAAAGCTCCACGCCGGCGTCGCACACACCCCGATGAACGATGCGAACCCTTCAACGGCGCCGCTGTTCATCGTCAACCCCTTCAGCGCAAAAGGCATCCTGTCTCTTTTCAGCACTCATCCTCCAATAGAAGAGCGGATCAAGAGATTGGAGGATATGGCACATAGAAGATAATTCCGCAAACGCCGCACGGGAGCTGTCCGTCAGGATCATTAAGAAGGTTGAAAAAGGTGCATTTCTTGATGAGGCCATAGGCTATTTTTTTTCAAAGCACCCTTTGCCGGAATCGCAAAAAGGGTTTATATACGAGATGGCCGCGGGGGCGGTACGATGGAAGTCGTATTTTAACTGGGCTCTCTCCCTTTATACGAAAAGGCCTATCGGGAGCGACCTGCGGTACCTGTTGTGGCTCAGCCTTTATCAGATATCCTTCATGCAAAAGGCCCCGTACCACGTTGTCAACGAGGTCGTAAGCTACGTGAAAAAGGAGAAAGGGAAGGGGGCCGCAAATTTTGTCAACGCAATTTTACGGCAGTACCTGAGAGACAGAGATGCCCTCCGGGACGGCAGGACCTCGCGGCTTGTTGCAGACAACCTGTCGGTCCGGCATTCCTTCCCTGAATGGATCACGGAAAGATGGCACAAAAGGTTCGGCAGGCAAAAAACCATAGAACTTCTTACCGCCCTCAACAAAACGCCCGACTTTGCGCTCCGGGTGAACGAAAAGAAGATCTCTGTTGAGGAAGCGGCCACGCAGCTCGAAGTGGACGGCATAGGGACAAAGAGGGGAGTTTTGTTGCCGGCCGCCCTGCACGTTGGAAAGCTGGCGCCGGTTTTGAAGCACAGGCTGTTTCAACATGGCATGGTAACGGTCCAGGACGAGGCGTCCCAGCTTGTCAGCCTGTCCATCGTCCCCCGGGCGGGGACAGGATACTTGATGCCTGCGCGGGTTCAGGGACAAAGACCCATCATATGAAGGACATTGCGGCACATGCATTGATAGTCTCAATGGACAGGGAGGCCAAAAGGCTGGAGCTTGTCCGCAACGAAGGAAACCGCGTTCTCGGCGATGCATCACGCCCTCCTTTCAGAGAAGAATCCTTCGACGCTATACTGGTCGACGCGCCCTGTTCATCGCTTGGGATCATACGCAAGCACCCTGAGATCAAATGGCACAAAAGGGAAAAAGACATCAGCGCGCTTGGCGACTCCCAGGTGAAGCTGCTTAAAACCCTCTGGGGCGCCCTGAAAACAGGCGGCCGCATGGTATACAGCGTCTGCTCTTTCGAGCCGGAGGAAACGACGGGCGTCATCGAAAGGCTCAGAAGGTCGGAGAAGTTTACCCTTGAAAATCCCTTGCCGTTTCTGTTTAATAAGGAATACTTTTTATCGCTTCCGCACGAGACAGGCATGGACGGGTTCTTTATCGCTAAACTGAGAAAATTATGAAGTGGCTTAAAAACTTACTCTACTTTTTTGTCCCTATATCGGCATTTATTTTGTCCATGTATTTTACCATAGACATAGTTCTCAAGGGGCAGGAGACTACCGTGTGCCCCGACGTGAGAGGGAAAAAGGTCGAGGTGGCAAAAGAGATGGCCAGGAACAAAGGGCTTAGCCTGATCATCCTCCGTTATGAAAGAAGAAACGACGTCCCGTACAACCATATTACCGTACAAAAACCGGATGCAAACATTGCCATCAGGAAGGGCAGGATACTCTACGTCATCGTCTCAGAGGGCCCCCAGCTCGTTGAAGTGCCGGCCCTTACGGGCCAACCGTTGGAGAAGGCCGCCGAGATACTTGGCGAAAAGCTTATCACTATCAGGAAAACCATATATATACCGCATGAAAAGACAGGAAGGGTAGTCGCCCAGGTGCCAAAGGGAGGCAGCACCATTCTCGAACAGGGCGGGGTAACCCTCGTCGTGGGAAGCGAACAAAGGCCTTTCTATATGCTGCCTGTAATAACGGATGCCAACATAGACGCACTGCTGGATGAAATGGAAATGAAAAGGATCAGATACACAATACAATACGGAAGCAATGGACATGCACCCGGAAGGACGGACATCAAAACATCGATACCGCCAAAGACTATCTTCAACAACGACAATGAATTGATCATCAAAATAAATACCGGAGGGCAAATATGAGAAGAGTCTTCATAGCTCCTTCTATTTTGTCATGTAATTTTCTTACGCTTGAGAAGGAGATAAAGGATGTGGAAAGGGCCGGCGCAGACTTGATACATATCGACGTCATGGACGGCCATTTTGTTCCCAATATCACCATCGGCCCCATGATCGTTGAAGCGGTAAAAAGGGTCGCCACAAAGCCGCTTGACGTTCACCTCATGATCGAAAGCCCGGCAAGGTACGCGGAAGACTTTATTTCTGCAGGCGCTGACATCGTGACGGTGCACGTTGAAGCAGACTACCATCTCTTCAGGACGGTCGATGTTATAAAATCGATGGGGAAAAAGGCGGGCGTCTCCCTGAACCCGTCAACCCCGCTTTCAAAGCTTGACCACATTATCAGCGAGGTGGACATGGTGCTGATCATGAGCGTCAACCCGGGTTTTGGCGGGCAGCGATATATCGCTGCCATGGATGAGAAGATAAAAAAGACAAGGCAGATGATAGAGGAATCAGGACGGTCAATAGACCTTGAGGTCGATGGCGGCATAAAAACAGAGAACGCAAAAAGGGCAGTCGATGCGGGCGCGAACATCCTTGTCCTGGGCACCGGCATCTTCCACACAAAGGATTATCAAAAGACAATAGAGGAAGTGAGGAAGAGGGTGGGAGAATGAGTGGATGGGAAGATGGTCGCTGGATGCTCGATACTTTTTCAGCCATTAGCTTTCAGCGATCAGCTATCGGCATAAAGCCTTTTTTGTTTCAGCTGACGGCTGTGTGCTGAAAGCTGATAGCAGGTTTTGATGCCATGCTTCTGCAAAAACAAAAGACATACAAAAAGGTCTATGACGCGGCGTGCGAAAGGCTCCTCGGTTCCGACATTGAGCGGCAGCTGAAAAACGCAGCGCTGCAGTACGAAGCGGGGGGCGGCGCATTTACGGTCGCCATACCCTTCTTTGATGAGGCGATATCCCTCGATTTGCCGAAGCTTGTTTTCAAAAGCGCACAAGGGAACAATATAACACTCGTAACAAAGATCATCATTTTGCATTATATCAATACTGCGAATGGCCGCCTTCCTGGAGGCGGCATCGTGGCATACGAGGACATACCCGGCTGCAGGCATTACCGGCCTGTTTTCGAAAAAAGGGTCGCAAAGCCTTTGCAGTCTGCATTCGCCCGTGACAGATACGCGTTTCTTGAGGCGGGCATGGCCATGGGCGGAAAGAAGGAGGAATACGGAGACGCGTCGATAACCCTCTGCGCCCTCCCGAGAGTGCCCATAACCTTTATCCTCTGGGAAGGCGACGAAGAATTCGCTCCTCTTGTCAGGGTCCTCTTCGATCCCTCGATCACCGGCTATCTTCCGCTCGAAGACATTGTGGTGATATCAAAGCTTGCCGCAGCGAGGATCCTGAAGACAGCAAGGAAGCAGCATATGGAGGAAGAAAACTACAGCTCATAGCTCTTGGCCCATAGCTGATAGTAAATCCCAAGCACTAAGCACCAAACCCTAAACAATACCAAAATTCAAATATCAAATGTTCGAAACGAAAGTCATTAAATCTGCTTCTATATTTGAACATTGGAACATTCGAATTTGTTTAGGGTTTAGATATTAGGATTTAGGATTTTGTTTTTTGCTATGAGCTATCAGCTATGAGCTAAGAACTATTTTCCCTTTCGGTTCTGACAGGAACTTCCCTATGATCCAATAATCAACGGTCAGGCTTTTCGCGTTCTTCTCAAATAACGGCAGGTCTTCCTCCGCCACCGCGAAAAGCAGGCCGCCCGATGTCTGGGGGTCAAAGATGATATCGTAGAAAAAGTCCTGTGCGGCGCTTACGACATGCGTTTTGTAGAAATCCCTGTTGCTGTAAAGGCCGCCGGGCGCAAAGCCGGATTTTACGAGCTCCACCGCCTCTTCGAAATAGGGGACCCGGTCCTTGAATATCTCAACGCCGATAGATTCCCCGATCATCTCCTTAAGGTGGCCTGCGAGCCCGAAGCCAGTTACATCCGTACCTGCGTGGGTTTTCACGGAGAGCATTGCCTCCGAGGCCCTTCTGTTGAGCTGCGCCATTATCTCAACCAATTTTTTGATAGAGCCTTCACCGAGGATCTTCCCTTTGATCCCTGTGTTTAAAATGCCTGTGCCAAGCGGTTTTGTCAGGATCAGGGCATCGCCGGGGAGCGCCCCTTGATTCAGGATGATCCTGCCGGGGTGGACAACGCCGGTCACTGAAAGGCCATACTTGATCTCTTCGTCGTCAACGCTGTGTCCTCCCAGAAGGCTCACGCCCGCCTCGCGTATCTTGTCTATACCTCCCCTGATGATCTCCTTGAGAACGGCCATATCAAATTTCTTCAGGGAAAAACATACCATGTTCAATGCCGTCTTCGGCACAGCGCCCATGGCATATATATCGCTCAAGGCGTTCGCCGCGGCGATCTGCCCGAACCAGTAGGGGTCGTCCACAATGGGTGTAAAAAAATCTATGGTCTGGACGAGGGCGATCTCGTCGGTGATCTTGTAGACGCCGGCGTCTTCGAAGCCCTCTATTCCGACTATCACGTTTTTGTCCCCCGGGATATCTATTCCGCAAAGGATGTTAGCAAGGTCGCCCGGACCTATCTTTGACGCTCACCCTGCTCCGCGGACATATTTTGTTAATTCTATATCCATATTTTCTCCCGTTGCAGCGAACTATTCCTCACCTTTCAACAAAGCCTTTCTGGCGGGCCTGGGATTTCCGTTGCCCCTGTCCTCACAGAACTGTATCTTGTACTTGCGGTCATCGACCTTCTCTATGCCTGCATAATAGCAGCAGCTCCCGCTTTTGAAATTATTGTCGAAGACCCGCAATTTCCCGTCCTGAAAATCTATCCGCACGTAGCAAAAACCGCCGGGGAGCTCAGACCTCCGTTCTTCCACAACGATGCCGAGACCCCACCGCTTATAATACTTGTGGTATACCCTGTCGCCTACCTGCAAATAAAGCGAGTAGTCCTTTACCATAGTGTATTTATAGCATACCTCCGGGCCATCTCACAACCAAAAGAGCCTGCTGCATATAAAAAAACGGGGGCATAAAGGCCCCCGTTTTTTTATATAACAATACCTTAATCTACTGGTGGTCAGCCCACTTTCCGTATTTTTCTCTCAGCATCCTGTGAAGTATTTTGCCGGCGCCGCTTCTTGGCATCTCCTCATCTTTAATGAAGATGATGTTCTTCGGTACCTTGAAGCCGGCTATTTTGCCCTTGCAGAAAGTGGTGATTTCTTCAGGTGTTGCGGTCTGTCCTTCATGGAGAACGACAACGGCGGTAACCTGTTCGCCCCATTTCTCATGCGGCACGCCGATAACCGCAACGTCTTTGACCTTCGGATTTCCCCCAACACAATTTTCGACCTCTGAAGGGAAGATGTTCTCGCCGCCTGAAATGATCATGTTGGCCTTCCTGTCAACGAGGTAGATGTAGCCTTCTTCATCTCTGTAGCCCATATCGCCCGCGCTGAAGTATTCACCCTTCATGGCTGCCTTGGTTTTTTCAGGATCCTTCCAGTATTCCTCGAAGAGCATCGGGCTTCTTGAGTAAAGCTCACCGACTTCGTTCGGTTTCGTCACGAGGTTGCCTTCTTCATCATAAAATCTGATCAGGTCTGTACCGAGAACCTCACGGCCGCAGGAACCAAGTTTTGTAAGCTGTTCGTTGGGCTTAAGAACGGTAACGATACCCGCCTCTGTTGAGCCGTAGGCTTCATTGAGCTCTGAATTCGGAAACATTTTCAATACGCCGAGTTTCGTATCCCTTCTTGCCGGCGCGGAGGAAATGAGGAGTTTCTTAACAGTGCTCAGATCGTATTTTTTCTTTACATCATCCGGCAGAGCAAGCATCATGATGTAATGGGTTGGCACGAGGGATGTAAAGGTGACTTTGTGGTCAGAGAAGGTTTTCAAAAGGTTCTCGGGATTAAAACTTATCATGTTGTATGCCATAACGGTGCCGCCCACCCAGGTTGCCACGAAGGAATAGAAAAGTGAGTTGACGTGGCAGCACGGCATGACAAGAAGATTGCAATCGTCAAAGTTAAACTGGTGGTCAAAGATCATGATGAAATACTGGGCAAACAAGGATGCGTGCGTCTTCACAACCCCTTTCGGTTTTCCCGTTGTTCCGCCCGTATACATGATGACCCACGGATCGTCAGCGTCAACTGCCGTTGCCGGCTCTTCAGGGCTCGCCTTTGCGAGGGCATCTTCGTAGGAGATAAAACCATCGTAGTGCGGGTTGTCAAAGGCAAAAGAAACGTATTTTGCCATGGTAGGCAGGTTTTTCTTCATCTCATCCACCTGCTTTATCCATGGGAATTCCTTGCCATCAGCGGGATCAGATCCACCCTGAACGATGAAAACCTTGCATTCGCTGTGATTGATGTTGTATTCCATTTCCACAGGTGCAAGCCTGAACATAAGGGGCACACATATAAATCCTCCCTTTGCTGCTGCTGCATAGATCTCAAGCCATTCCACGCAGTTGTAAGCAAGGACTGCAAACCTGTCGCCCTTTTTCATGCCCATGTCCGCAAGGGCGTTCGCAAGCCTGCAGGCTCTCTCATCCCATTGTTTGAATGTGTAAGCCTTGTACAAGTCCTTAATGCCGATCTTGTCCGGCCATTTAAAGGCGTTTACCCTCAAAACATCTTTTGCTGTCATCCAGTGACCGTTCTTCATAATGCATCCTCCTCCAATTTTTAGTGATAAATCGTTTTTTACTCCACAAGCTCCAGGAGATGGTAAACCTTCTGGGGCATCTTGTTCTGCAGGACGTTATCGGTGAGGTTTACCATACAACCCGGACAGGCTGTTACAACGATGTCCGCCCCCGTCGACTTGATACCGTCCATCTTTTTCCCTGCTATCTTCTTTGTAATGTCATAATGGTAGACGCTGAAGGAACCGCCCATGCCGCAGCAGAGGTCCGCGTTGGGCATCTCCACGTATTTCAGCCCTTTCAGCCCCTTGAGGATCGCCCGCGGCTGGTCCTTTATGTTCTGGTACCGTACAAGGTGGCACGGGTCATGCCACGTTGCGGCCTTGCCTTCGAATTCCTTTTTCAATGTAAGCTCTTCGGGCTTGACCTTCATGATATCGATAATGAATTCCATGGAGTCTTTGACCTTCTTCTCAAACTCTTCAAAGCGCTTCTTCTGGTCTTCCGTGTCGGGGAGATATTTCTGGTAATCTTTCAGCGTTGAGCTGCATGTGCCGCAGGCGGTCACGATGTAGTCAACATCCTTGAAGGCCGCGATGTTCTTTTCTGCCTGCAGCCTTCCTGTTTCAAAGTCGCCGCTGAAATACATCGCAGCTCCGCAGCAGCTCTGGCTCTCGGGAACAACGACCTCTATCCCTCTCTTTGTGAGGAAGTCGATAAACTTAAGCCCCAGTTCAGGGTACATAAAATCGGTTGCGCAGCCCATGAAATAGCCGACCTTCATCTTGGGCTTTTCACCATTTTGCGGCTTATACACCGGCTTTACTATTTCGCGTAAGAATTTATCTGCAAGGGCCGGGATATTCCTCCCCTGCCCGAGGGCCTTCAGAAAATCAGGGAGGTGCCTGATATTCCCTTCAGTCTTCGGCAGGAGCCACTGGAACGCCTTCGCAAGCTTAACGTAATTTCCGAATGCCTTGCGGTCTGACATAACCTTCCTGAAGGCAAAATTCTTGATAGCGCCGAGGCCTTTCTCGTTGACCATCTGCGCCCTTGCCCCGACGACGACCCTGTCGATCTGCGTCTTTGCAGGGCACATCGCGACGCACCGCTTGCAGAGAAGGCATAAGCCGATGATATCGCCCATCTCTTTGGTGAATTCCTGGTTTCCTTTGAGGATCTCTTTAACGAGGTAGTTCTTCCCCCGCGCGACAGATGTTTCAGTCCTCTCTTCCTGATAAACAGGGCAAAAAAAGCTGCAGAAACCGCACTTCATACACTGATCAGCATACTGTTCTATTTTTTTAAGCTCTTTTAGGTCTTTCAAGCTCAACCCCCTTATCCACTATTCCCAGATCTTGCCCGGGTTCATGATGTTATTTGGATCAAAGAGCGCCTTCACCTTCTTCATCATCTCGATAACGGCAGGCTCCAGTTGCCTCTTCAGAAATTTCTGCTTTTCAAGACCTATCCCGTGTTCACCTGAGAGCACACCGCCGAGCTCAACCGCGCCCTCGATAATCTCATCCATCGCCTTTACCGACCTGTCGTAATGGTCTTTGTTGTTGATATCGGTCAGGATTGCCGGGTGCAGGTTTCCGTCGCCCGCGTGGCCAAGAACGACGATCTCAACGTTGTATTTCTTCGCCAGCTCCTTGCATTTGTTTATCAGCGCGGGGATTTGTCCTCTCGGCACGGTCACATCTTCTGCAAAGACCGTTTTTGCCTTGCCGAAGACCGCAGCAAAGCCTGCCTTTCTCCCCATCCAGTACTTGTCTGCCTCGGCCTGGTCCTTCGCGACCCTCGCATCGACAGCGCCATATTTTTTCACGATCTCAACGATCTTTTCCGTTTCTTTCTCTACGCCTTCAGGAATTCCGTCGACCTCAAAAAGGAGCACTGCGTCCGCGTCCTTGGGAAGCCCCATGGGCATCATCTCCTCTATCCTGTTGATCACCCAGTTATCGAGAAGCTCTATCTTGTCAGGTATTACGCCGTTTTCGAGGACCCTGAAAACGCTTTCTCCTGCAACGGCGACATCTGCGTATACTACCATGATCGTCTTCTTCGCCGGGGGGATCGGGTTCAGCTTCAGTTCTGCTTTTGTTACCACGCCGAGCGTGCCTTCAGAGCTGATAAAGATATGAAGCAGGTCATAGCCTACAACATTCTTCAGTGTCCTGCCGCCGAGATGGACAACCTCGCCGTTGGGAAGAACTACCTCAACGCCGAGTATGTACTGTTTGGTAACGCCGTACTTTACACAGGCAGGGCCGCCGGCATTTTCCGCGATGATCCCGCCCAGCGTAGCGCCGAGGAAGCTCTGCGGATCCGGCGGAAAGAAGAGCCCGTCTTTCATGAGCCTTATTGTCAGATCCTGGAGGACAACGCCAGGCTCCACTGTTGCGGTAAGGTTCTCTTTGTCAACCTTCAGTATCTTGTTCATCTTTGTGGTACAAAGGACGATCCCGCCCATGATCGGTATGGAACCGCCGCTTACGTTTGTACCGCCGCCTCTTGGCGTAACAGGAATCTTCTCAGCATTGGCGAGCTTCATAATATCGGAGACTTGCTGCGTGCTTGTCGGAAAAACAACGATATCCGGCTCGTGCACCCAGCTTGTCGTACCATCGTAGGAATACGCCTTCAACGCCTCCGGGGACGTAAGGGCATTTTCCTTACCAACGATTTTTTGGAGTTCTGCTACTATCGATTCTTTTAGCATCACTACCCCCTCTAATTTTAAACGGATTTTTTATTGTTACATGTTTCACATTTATATCTTTTTCTCTATAATTTTGTCAAGAAAATGTGAACAATTCTAAACTGTTTTTGTTCTCTATTGTGAACGTTTTTATCATACCATAATCCTGTTGAACATGGCCGGCCGGCATGATAATTTGTTCAATGTTCTATGTTCGAAGTTCAACGTTACGGTAAAACAGACAGGATGAACCGAACAAACCAGATAGACCGTGTTCCTTGATGAACATTATGAGCAATGTCATGTCCGTCGTTGAAACGATAGTGCCGATATTCCTGATCATTGCTTTTGGATACATGATCCAGAGGAAGGGTTTTCTGAAGGAACATTTCATTCAGGAGATGAACAGGTTTATATTTCTCTTCCCTCTCCCTGTTCTGATCTTCAGCGGGATCGTCAAATCGAATCCCGGGGATGTGGAGTTTGCCCATATCCTCTCGGTGCTGCTCCCGACGGTCATAATACTGTGCGTAGCACTTGTGGCCGGGCTTGTGATCGGCTTAAAACAGGGCAGGCTCGGAAGCTTTGTCCAGACCACCTTTCATGGAAATGTTTCCTACATCGGCTTGGCCGTTCTCTTCTATCTGCTCGGCGAGGAAGGGCTGAAAAGGGGCAGCATCCTCATCGGCTTCCTGATCCTTCTCAACAACATACTTGCGATAGCAGTGCTCTCCTGGACGCAACATCAGCAAAAAAATATCCTGAAATTGTTTCTGCCGATCATTAAGACGCCTGTTATTATTGCCACGTTCTGCGGCATTGCTGTCCTTTACCTCAAGATATCCATCCCGGGCGTGCTCCTGAAAAGCATGGGCATCCTGGCAAATATTGCCCTCCCCATGGCGCTTATCATCATCGGCGCGTCAATCACTGTGGGGACGATCAAAAAATCCTTTGCGCTTTCAGGCGTTATCTCATTCCTCAAGCTCGTTGCGCTTCCGGCATCCTCCCTTGTGCTCTGTAAGCTTTTAGGCGTCCCCCTCAAAGAGGTGCTTCCCGGCGTCATACTGCTTGCAACGCCGACGGCCACAACATCCTATATCCTGGCGCGCGAGATCGGCGGCAACGCTGATATTGCTTCGGGGGCAGTTACCCTGTCCACCCTCGCATCGCCCCTTACGTTCATCTTCTGGGCGTCAATTCTGCAGTAATTATAGTAATTATTACGCTGAAATCGATTTGAGCCTCTCCAGCAATGGTTCAATGCCGTACTGCTCTATCTCAAAGCTCTCGACAATGATCTTCCCGTCGTAGCCAAGGTCCTTGAGGCCGCCGACGAGCCTTTTCATATCCATGTCGCCTTCGAGGAACTGGTGGTCATCCTTCTCTCCTGTATTGTTGTGGAGATGGACGTGAAAGATGTTTTTTATGCCGATGGTGCGCACATCGGCTAAAATTTCGCCTTCAGGGTCCTTCGAGCCGTTTGTGCGCTTTGTGATGTAGGCATGGCCGAGGTCAAGGGTCATCCCTATGCCCGGCGCGGATTGCTGCAATTCAGGAAACTCGCCAGGGTCGTAGAAAAAGAAATAGGGCATGTGGATATTTTCAAGGGCGATCCTCACCCCCTGTTGGCGCGCATAGCCGGTTATCTCCCGCAGATCTTCGATAAATTTTATCCTCAGCCGGTCCTCGATCTTTTTCACCCTCTTTGTCAAAAAAGAATAGCCGGGGTGGACAACAAGAGGATCGCAGCCGATCTTTGCTGCCAGGACAACGGCCTTCTTGTGCCGCTCTTTCGATATGGCCCTTATCTCTTCAATGTAGCTCCCAAGGTTGATCTCGAAGAAAGGGCCGTGCATGGAGAACGTTACGCCATTTTCCCGGAGCCCCTTGGCCTGCGCGATAAAAGGTTCGTCCATGGACAGGACATGGGGCAGCTCATAGGACAGCTCGATCGTCCCGGCCCCTTTTTGAGCGAGCTCGCCGACGATCTGCCCGATGGGCTTGTGCATGCAGAAATATGTAGAAAAGCCGAATTGCATCGATATATAGCCTTCAGCGATCAGCAGTCAGCCTTTCAAAAAATCTGTAAGCTGACAGCTGTAAGCTGACAGCTAATCTATTTCACCGCTTTCTTGATCTGGTCAACGATCTCTTCGCTGCTTAATGAACTGATGGTCGTTGTAAGGCCTTCTTTCTTGTAAAAATCGATGAGGGGTGCGGTCTTTTCATTATATGTTTCAAGGCGTTTCGTAATTGCCTCTACCGTCTCGTCGGCACGCTGGACAGCGGGGGCCCCGCATTTCACGCAGGTCCCGTCCGGTTTCGGCGGTTTGCTCTTGATATTATATATCTCCTGGCAATCCGGGTTAGAGCAGGTCCTCCTGGTCGTCAGCCTGTCCAGTATGACATCTTTGGGGACATCAAGGTTTATAACCCTGTCGAGCTTCAGGTTGATCTTCACCAGCAGTTTTTTCAGCGCCTCTGCCTGAGGGATCGTTCTCGGAAAACCGTCAAGAAGGAATCCCTTCGCGCAATCCGGCTCCTGCAGCCTTGCCTCCATGATATCCATGATGAGGTCGTCGGGGACAAGCTCGCCACGCTCCATAAAACCTTGAGCCTTTTTGCCAAGCTCGCTTCCCGCCTTAACGGCGTTTCTCAGAATATCTCCTGTCGATATCTGCACCGAACCGTCATAATCCGTCAGCATCTTTGCCACTGTGCCCTTCCCGGCACCGGGGGCTCCCAACAATACGATTCTCATCTCACATCCTCCTTATGACAAATTGTTATGAAAAGATTTATTACCTTTTTTCCTGTTTCTCTTTCCTTTTTTCTTTCAAAGATTTCTTTGGGGCTTTTTTGGTTTCTCTTTTTTGTTTATTTTTTTCTGCCATAATACCCTCCTGTTTGTGCGGCCCATAGTTCATGGCTCATAGTAGAAAAACCGTAAATCGTGAGGCGCAAGTCGTAAGAGGTTTGATCGTCCAACGCCTGACGCCTTACTTTTTTACGCTGTCGGTTATCAGCTAAGGTCTAATGAGTAAGTTTATCAAAAAAAGTGAAAAAAATCACGATAAAACCAACGGGAACAACAAGGACGAATTTCGCGTGGCACCTCTTGTTTCTCGCTCCTTTTCCCCTCACGCCTTACGACTTGCGCCTTACGAAGGTTTTGCTATGCCCTACCAGTTCCTTGACTTCCACGCTCCCATGCAGGATAATGTTACGCCAATGAGACGATATACCATCCACAGGGACGTCGCGCCTTCCACGCCACGCATCGACTATGAAAAGGAGCTCAACGAAGAGCAGCTTAAAGTTGTAATGGACGAGGGCGGCCCCATACTCGTCATTGCAGGGGCAGGGAGCGGAAAGACGCGGGTTGTAACATACAGGGTTGCAAGGCTTCTTGAAAAGGGCGCATCCCCAAACGGCATACTCCTCCTCACCTTTACAAACAAGGCTGCCCGGGAAATGCTCCACAGGGTAGAGCACCTGCTGAAGATCGACACCCGGTACATCTGGGGGGGCACATTCCACCACATCGGGAACATGATCCTGCGGCAAAACTGCGAACTGGCAGGCTTTAAAAAGAACTTCACCATACTTGACAACGAGGACGCAAAGGACCTCGTCGAGGTCGTCCTTAAAGAATCAAAGATAGACACAAAGGCGCGGATGTTCCCGAAGGGCGGGGTGCTGAAAGAGATATTCAGCTACTGCGTCAACACGATGAGCAGCATCGAGGAGTCTATCGGGGAAAAGACCCCTTATTTCTGCGACATCGTCGATGAGATCTCGCAGGTTTACCGGCTCTACACGGAGAAGAAAAGGCTCACCAACGCCATGGATTTCGATGACCTCCTCTATTACTGGCACAGGGTGCTTGCCGAGAACGAGCACCTTCGAAGGCTCTACGCCGGCACGTTTACTCACATCCTCGTCGATGAATACCAGGACACGAACAGGATACAGTCTGAGATCGTGGACTTCATGGGCCTCATCAACCGCAACGTCATGGTCGTAGGCGATGACGCTCAGAGCATCTATTCATTCAGGGGCGCGAATTTTCAGAACATATTCGAGTTCCCGAAAAAGTATGAAGAGGCAAAGATCTTCAAGCTCGAGACAAATTACAGGAGCACCCCGGAGATACTGGGGCTTGCAAACAACTCCATATCGCACAACAGGCAGCAGTTCTTCAAGGTCCTCCGGAGCATCAAAAAAAGCGGCGTCATACCTGTCGTAGCGCCTTCCAGGGACGTGATCCAGCAGGCTGAATTCGTTGTCCAGCGCATACTTGAGCTGCGGGACGAAGGGATGCCGCTCGACCATATAGCCGTCCTCTACAGGGCCCATTACCACTGCATGGAACTGCAGATGGAGCTCACGCGAAGGGACATTTCCTTTGAGATAAGAAGCGGCCTTCGCTTCTTCGAACAGGCCCACATCAAGGACGTTGTCTCATTCTTGCGCGTCATGGTGAACCCCGACGACGAGGTCTCGTGGCTGAGGATGCTCAGGATATTTCCAAAGATAGGCAGGAAGACGGCGGAAAGGATATACGCCTATATGAAGGCCTCCGGAAACCCCTTTGACCTTTTGGTCTCGAAAAAGATAGCCGGCCAGTTCAAGAACATCCAGAAAGACACCCTCGAGACATGGTCAAGGCTGTTCAGGGAGCTCACGGACCTTTACGAACAGGAGGCCCTCTCAGATATGATCACCGCCGTCCTCAAGCACGGCTACACGGAATACCTGAAATTCAATTATCCCAATTATGAATCGAGGCTCGAAGACCTGGGGCAGCTGATCAATTTCTCCACAAAATACCAGTCGCTGGAAAATTTTTTGAGCGAGCTTTCCCTGATGAGCGGCATAAGCGGAGAAGAGATCATTGCTGCGGACAGGGACGAAGAGCGGGTCATCCTGAGCACGATCCATCAGGCAAAGGGGCTTGAGTGGAAGGTGGTGTTCATAATATGGTGCGCCGAGGGGAGGTTCCCCAACCCCAAAGCCATTGAAGACGGCGGGCTGGAAGAAGAGAGGAGGCTGTTCTATGTGGCTGCCACGAGGGCCATGGACGAGCTTTACCTCTGCTATCCCATGCTTGTTTTTGACAGGCAGGTAGGGCATGTGATCCTGAAGCCGTCGCGGTTCATTTCGGAATTAAGCGGCAGCCATTACGACGAATGGCAGATAACGGAGTATTAGCCGATAGCTCATGGCTCATAGTAAAATCAAGCACTAATATCTAAGCACCAAATCCTAAACAATATCAAAACTCAAATATCAAAGGTTCCAAACAAAAAAACCTTCAACGTGTTTTAAATTTTGAACATTGGAATATTTGAATTTGTTTAGGATTTCGATATTAGGATTTTGTGCTTGCTTTTTCATAAGCTGTGAGCTAATTGATGAACACCTTCTTATATTTGGCCATGTCCTCAAGGGCCCTGCCGCAGCCCATGGTAACCGAGGTAAGGGGGTCATCGGCGATGGTGACCACAACCCCTGTTTCGTTTTCTATCCTCTGGGCAAGCCCCTTCAGGAGCGCCCCTCCGCCTGTTAGAACGATCCCTGATTCATTAAGGTCGGAGATAAACTCCGCCGGCAGTTTCTCCAGCGCCCTTCTGACGGCATCGATGATCGCCGCCACAGGCTCCTCGACCGCCTCCCTCACGTCTTCTTTCTGGATCTTGACCGTTTTCGGTATGCTGGTGAGAAGGTCTTTCCCGACAACGTTTATAGAGTCGCTCAACGAATCGATGGGGAATGCCGACGCCCCTTCGATCTTTATCTTTTCTGCAGCGATCACCCCCACGGCAAGCTGAAGCTTTTTCTGAAGATACCTGACGATCGCTTCATCGAGCTCATCCCCGGCAACCCTTAACGATTCGCTGTACGCAATGGCCGAGAGGCTGATAATGGCAACCTCCGTGGTGCCTCCGCCGATATCTATGATCATATTCCCCTTCGGAAGCTCAATGGGCATCCCGGCCCCTATGGCTGCAGCCATTGGTTCTTCGATAAGATAGACATCCCTTATGCCGACCTGAAAACAGGCGTCTATGACCGCTTTCTTTTCAACCTGCGTAATCCCCGAGGGGACCCCCACGACCATCTTTGGCCTCGATATCTTCCGCTCGGTGCTGGCGGCCTTTAAAAAATATTTGATCATCGCCTTGGCAACCTCGAAATCGGCAATAACGCCGTCTTTTAAAGGCCTTATCGCGCTGATGTTGGGAGGCGTCCTTCCGATATATTCCTTTGCCTCTTTGCCCACCGCGATGACCTTGCCGGAGTTGTTGTCAATGGCGACGACCGAAGGTTGGTTCAGGATGACGCCCTCTCCTTTCATGTATATGAGGGTGTTCGCTGTACCAAGGTCCATAGCAAGATGGGTATGCAGCATTCCAAATAATTTTCTTAAAAAACTCATTACCACCCTCCTTTATTTATTCAATAATCTTTCTATGCTTCCCGTCCTTTGCTTTCTCAAGAAGTTCCCAGAGGTCTTTGCTGTCTTCGGGGAACATGCACATGCTGCATTCAATGAGGTCGCCTCTGTCAAAGGCCCGCTCCTCCGACAGGATCTTGTGGCCGGTATACTGGATAAGTTTTATCATATTTCGCACCTCAACCATATCACTTCCTTTCACTGCGATATAGAAGCGGCCTCCGCCCTTCCGCGAGATGTAGGCCTGCGGCCCTGCAGAATACTGGATGACCTGAAATATCCGCCGCAGAAGATTATGGGTAAACTCATGCCCCATCCTTTTGTTATATGTTTTCACGTGGAGGACCTTTACGGACAGCAGCGAAAATTTTTCATTCTTTTTTATCATCTTATCGATAATGCCAAGGAACGACGAGAACTGTATGGCCCCCGTTACCGGTTCAAAATCCTTTAACCTGTTGATATGCTCCTTCATCCATCGCGATGAGTAATAGAGCGACAAGAACGTTGAAACATTTCTCAGGACGCTGATAAACTGTTCTTTCAGCTTCACGTCGATAAGCGAGACAAACCCCAGGACGCCGAGGATCGCGTCGTCTGTCGCAAGAGGGAAACCGAAGAACTGCCGTGCCTTGATCGGTTCGTTGGAAAAAAAGAGGGGTTTTTCCCTCAGGTAGCCGCTGTTGTAAGGAAGCAGGAGCTCCCGCCCTCCCTCCATTACCATCGATGCGATGCTGGCGCCCGGCTGGCAGTCCCTTTTCAGCTCATCGGGGCGGTCCACCCCGTATACATCCGTGATAGACAGCCTCCCGTTCTTTTCTACTCCGACGAAACAAAAATCTCCGCCGGAGATGCTTAAAACCTCCTTCAGGATCTCGTCGACGGCGATCTTCCCGAGGTTGAGCCCGTTAAAGAGGCCCATGATGCGCTTCTCTGCATAGAAATCTTCAATGGCCTCTTCAACCTCACGCTCCCTGCTGGCCCTTTCGATCTCTTCGCGGATAACAGAGACAAAAAAACCGAGGATCTTTTTTTCCCTGTCTGTAAAAACATATTTCTTCTTGCTGTCCACAATGACGACAGCTTCGACATCCACAGGGAATCCCATGAAGGACTTGATCCCTTCAGAGGCGCCATAGTAGCCGAGCGCATCCTCGTCCTTGTCAAAATTCGGTATTATCAGCGGCTCATTGTGTTTTATGACCCAGCCGGGGAGCGTTCCCTCTATGGGGATGCGCCTGTCCTTGTCAAAGCTTTTTGCAAAGGTGACCGATGAGATGCAGTTCAGGTGCTCGTTGCCCTTCACGTAGAGGGCAACAGTAAAGGCCTCGTAGACATTGAAAAGGAGCTGGGAAATACCGTCTATCATGCTCATGGAATTATGTCATTCCCCCTGCCTGAAGTCAATCGCATATCAGCCATACTGGTCGAACTCCACGGAACGCCCCGTCCCGAACTTGTCGAGAAGCCGGCAGAAGCTGCATTTATCGCTGAACGTAGGATAGCCGCATTGCTGGCAGTAGCGGCCTTCCCTGCCGTCTTCCTTTTCGTCACCTTTTTCCTTTACCACGTTGAGGTAGCCTTTCACAAACATTATTTTCGTGCCCGGCGACGACTCCTCGATGCGGTTCAGG
>JAKQBZ010000017.1 GCA_029559435.1 Deltaproteobacteria bacterium
GCAGAAGACCGAGGAACTGAGGGAAAAAGGGATACCGGTCAAGGCAAGAAGCGGGTAAGGAACTTCCATCTGTTTCGGACGTTATGAGCGTGTTTGCGGGGAAGAGCCTTACGCTGACGCTTTCATACCGGTGAAAGTCCAGGGTCAATAAATATCAGCTTTTTTATAGAGATTTAGCTTGACAGTTTCTTTAGAATAGTCATAATATACCCTTTAAGCAGCATGCTTAATCTAATATATGAAAGGAGCTCTGTAGTATGCCAGTAGGTAAAGTAAAATGGTTCAACGATTCAAAGGGGTATGGGTTCATCGAGCAGGATAACGGTGAAGATGTCTTTGTCCACTTCTCAGCCATCAAGCAGGATGGTTTCAAATCACTCAAAACAGGCGAAAAGGTCGAATTTGAGATCGTGAAAGGTCCAAAGGGTCCGCAGGCAGCAAATGTAGCCAAGGCTGAATAAAAAAAGCAGGGGCTACCCCCCCTGCTTCTCCATATTTTTAATCTCATCCCACAAGCTGTCCATATCGGAAAGCGACGATTTGGTCAGGTCTGTATTTTTTTCTATATAATTGAAGCGCCGTATGAATTTTTCTGAGGTTGCCCTTAGTGCATCTTCGGGGTCGACGTTGTGGGCCCTTGATATGTTCACGATGGTAAAGAGCAGGTCTCCTATCTCCTCTTTCACTGCGGCGGCGTCCCCCGTGCCTTCTGCCTTCTTAAGCTCGCCGATCTCTTCATACATCTTTTCGTATATGTCTTCAAGCCTTTCCCAGTCAAAGCCGACCCTAGCGACGCGCCTGGTGATGGTATAGGCCCGAAGCAGCGCGGGGACGCTGACGGGGATATTGGACAGCAGCGAGTAGCCCTCCTTCTCCTCCTTCTTGATCTCTTCCCACCTCTTCTGGATAGGTTTTTCCGGGGCTTCTTTCAGAAATACGTGGGGGTGCCTGTTGTACATCTTCCTGTATTCTTCTTCAAGGACGCCTTTTATATCGAACCTTTTTTGTTCCTCGCAGATCTGTGCGATAAAGATTATGTGGAAGAGGAGGTCGCCGAGCTCCTCTTTGAGCGCCTGAACGTTGTCTTTCTCAATGGCCTCGATAAGCTCGTATACTTCTTCAAGGAGAAAAGTTTTAAAAGAAGGAAGGGTCTGCTTTTTGTCCCACGGGCACCCTTCTTCGCCCCGCAAGGTTGCTACAAGCTCCACAAGCTTTGCAAATTCATTCATGATACCTCCAACTGATACAGTGAAAGGCTAAGAAGGATCTCGTAAGGCGTAAGGCGTCAGGCGTCAGGCGATTAAACCCCTTACGACTAACGATTTGCATCTTACGGATGTTCCACGATTCATGCAATTTTGTTCTTTTTCCCCCTCACGACTTACGCCTTACGACTTACGGGTGTTGTTGTATCTTCTCTACAATAATGTCTACGGCCCTCCTCATGACCTCCTGCTGCGCCTCGATGACCCTTTTCCCTGCCTCGCCCATCTTTTTCATGAGCGCCGCGTCCTCGAGGATCATGGTAATGTGGTTCACCAGCTCGTCGCCGTTTTTAACGACCATCCCGGCCCCGCTCCTTGCTACCTGCTCGGCGATGTCCCTGAAGTTTTCCATGAAAGGCCCGAACAGCACGGGCGTGCCGAAGAATAAGGGCTCGAG
>JAKQBZ010000025.1 GCA_029559435.1 Deltaproteobacteria bacterium
GCTCGCAAACTACATGGTCAGGGAATGCGGGATACAAAAAGGGGATATAGTCCTCCACCTCATGATGAACAGCATCGAGTGGTATGTGACGTATATTGCGATACTGAAAACCGGCGCCACCATAACGCCTCTTAACTATCGCTTCGCAAGCGGCGATATCAAATATGCAGCCGACGTGGTAAAGTCAAAGGTCTTCATCCTGGACGATACCTTTGTGCCCAGGGTGGAACCGATCATCCAGGATCTCGGCTATGTTAAGAAGTATGTCTGCGTGGGGAATAACGTTCCACAAAATATGACGCCATACAGGGAGATAGTGGACCGGGGCGACCCGTCGGAGGTGCTTGTAGAGACGTCAGATGATGAGATGGCGGAGCTTATGTTCACGTCAGGCACAACGGGAGCGCCGAAGCCTGTCTGCCACACCCACAGGACCCTCTTTTATATAGGGCTCGGCAACGGCCTGACCTTCGGCGAGGGATACGAAAGCGTCTACATTGCTCCGCATCCTTTCTACCACAGCGGTTCCCTCTTCTATTCCTTCCCCTGCTACATAGCGGCAGGAAAGGTGCTTATAGCACAGGACCTCTCGCCGCACGGGCTGATCCGATCGATCGCCGAGGAAAAGGCCACGGGGGGCTGGATCAGCGTGCCGATCTGGTCGGACATCATCAATATGATCAAGGCCGGGACATTGGACATCAGCAAATACGATTTCTCCAGCCTGAAATATATCGCAATGGGCGCTCAGCCAGTGCCTACCGTGCTCCTGGAGGACAGCAAGAGGATATTCCACGGGTTGAAAATGTTCAACACCTACGGGATCACAGAGGGCGGGGGCGGATGCACCGTCGCACTCTACGATGAAGACATCCTGAGAAAGATAGGCGCGATCGGACGCCCCGGGCCCTTCATGGAGGTGAAGGTTGTTGACGACAAGGGACAAACATTGCCGGCGGGCAAGGTTGGGGAACTGCTTCTCAAGGGCCCTCGCCTCATGAAAGAGTATGCGTACAATCCGGAGATGACGGCCAGGACCATAACCGACGGATGGCTCCATACAGGCGACCTCGCGTATACCGATGAAGACGGATACCTTTTCTTTGCCGACAGGTCAAAGGACCTCATCATCAGGGGCGGAGAGAATATATTCCCGGCTGAGATAGAGGATGTTTTGCGCAAAAATCCCAAGATCCAGGATGTTGCCATCATCGGATATCCCCATCCGAGGTTTGTAGAGATCGCCATGGCGATCGTCCAGCTAAAGCAGGGGGAGGCGATGAAAGAGGAGGAGGTCATCGAATTCTGCAAAGAGAAGGGACTCGCAAAGTATAAGTGGCCTGAAAAAATTGTATACGCAGACGTTCCGAGGAACCCGGCCGGCAAGATCGAGAAGCCAAAATTAAGGGAACTGTACGTAAAACCGGCAAAAGATGGGGCGGGTAAGTAACGCCGGGGCAAAGATTCAGGTTTTATCCTTGACAAAGTGCTGTATAATTGTATTATGTCGACAATGATCTTCACTCTTATCTTTATCACCAGAAGAAAAAGTAAATTTTTTTAAAAAAGGAGGGTCACCATGGAACGTTTCAAGCTAACATTCTTGGTCTTATTTTTATCGGCCATCGGGGTTGCATTCCTGGCAACAACGGCGTTCAGCCAGGCAAAGCCTATCGAGCTCACCTACGCGCAGTTCCAGCCTG
>JAKQBZ010000034.1 GCA_029559435.1 Deltaproteobacteria bacterium
CGCTGACCCCCATGATGTGCAGCCGGATACTCAAGGTGGCCAAAGAAAAGAAAGAGGGCAGGTTCTACAATACAACAGAGCACATTTTCGAGGGCATGGTCGGGTTCTATGGCCGCACCCTCAGGATGGTGCTGGAGCACCGCAGGCTGGCGCTCGCCGCCACGATCATCGTCGTCATCATCTCGGCGTTTCTCTTTATGAGGATACCGAAGGGGTTCCTGCCGAGCCAGGACCAGAACTTCATGATGGCGTGGGTACAGGGCGCCGACAAGATCTCTTTTGACGATATGGTGCGGCACCAGGAGGCAGCGAACGAGATCTTGAAGCAGGAAAAGGATATAAAGGACTTCATATCGGTCGCGAGCATAAATACCTATAACAGCGGCATCATATTCGCCATGCTGAAGAACCTGAAGGACCGCAAAAGGTCTGTAGACGAGATCGTCAATGACCTGAGGCCGAAGCTGAACAGCGTGCCCGGCCTTATTGTGTTTCCGCAGAACCCGCCGCCTATCCAGATAGGGGCAGGCAGCGCCCTTGCGGAATACCAGTTTACGCTCCAGAGCTCCGACCTTAACGAGCTTTATAAGTATGCCCTGATCTTTGAGGAAAAGATGCGGGCGATCCCCGGCCTGGTCGACGTCAACTCCGACGTAAAGCTGAACAACCCGAAGCTGTACATCAATGTTGACAGGGATAAAGCGTCGACGCTCGGTTTGAGCCTCGATCAGATCCAGAATACCTTTTTTTCGGCCTATGCATCCCGGAAGATCTCCACGATCTACGGCGAGCTCAACCAGTACTACGTCATACTCGAGGTGCAGCCCCAATTCAAGGAAGACCCGGGCGCGCTGTCCTATCTTTATGTGAGATCGAAGGAGGGGAAGCAGGTGCCGCTGGGCACGGTTGCAAGCATCGTTGAGACCCTGGGGCCGCTGAACGTGAACCATACCGGGCAGCTCAATTCTGCCACCGTCGCCTTCAATCTCAAGCCCGGCCATTCGATAGGAGAGGCCGTTGACGCGACAAAAAAGATAGCAGGAGAGGTGAACCTGCCGCAGTCGATCGCAACGGGATTCCAGGGATCTGCGCAGGAATTTGAGAAATCCTTCGCGAGCATGGGATTCCTGCTTTTTGTCACGGTGCTCGTTATCTACATGGTTCTTGGAATTCTCTACGAAAGCTTCATCCACCCCATCACGATCCTGAGCGCCCTTCCGCTGGCGGCGTGCGGGGCCCTCGTGACCTTGTGGGCCTTTGGCATGGAGCTCGACATGTATGGGATGGTGGGCATGATCATGCTCATCGGCATCGCGAAAAAGAACGGCATCATGATGGTAGACTTTGCCCTGGAGGCGGAAAAAACAGAGGGGCTGGACTCGGTGGAATCGATCCACAGGGCATGCATGATCCGCTTCAGGCCCATTATGATGACGACTATGGCGGCGCTCTTCGGAACACTGCCCATTGCGCTCGGCATCGGCGCCGGGGGCGACGCGCGTCAGCCCATGGGCGTAGCGGTAGTCGGCGGCCTTTTCCTTTCCCAGCTCATGACGCTCTATATAACGCCCGTCTTTTATGTCTATTTTGACGAACTGAGCAAGTGGATTGGACGGAGGAGAACAAAAGACAGCTCATAGTTCATAGCTCATGGCTCATAGCTGATGGCAAAAACGAACCGGGTTATTGCTGTTGCAATGCTCTCTCGATATACGATATACGATATACTATGAAATGTTGACCGGCTCGCCGGCATGGTGATATAACGAATTACAAGGAGATGACATGGCAAAAGTGACTGACGGTGTATTGTTCATACAGGGAATGGACGAATTTATCCCCGACTCCCACATGTACCTTATCGGCAAGCCCGATTCGAACGACATTTCCATCATCGACGTGGGCTTGACGGGGAAGGGCTCTTATAAGATAGAATCGATCAAAAAACACGGGATCAGCCTTTCGTCGATCAAGAGGATCATTATGACCCATACCCACCTTGACCACATCGGCTGTCTTGGCGAGATCAAAAAGCAGATCCCCGGCGCCGAGCTGTGGGTCCACAGGCTCGAAGCGGAGCCGCTGGAAAATGGTGACGACAGGCCAGTCTACGGAATGGACGAGTTCAAGGGGGTGTGCCAGATGCAGTATGGACTGAAGGCGGATGCCTTTAAATTTTCCGTAGAGCGGAAGCTGGAAGACAAGGATATCCTTGAGATCGGAGATATGGTATGGGAGGTGCTCCATATTCCCGGGCATTCAATGGGCGGCATAGCCCTCTATAATGAGGCCGCGGGCATCCTGATACCCGGAGACGTGGTCTATGCAGATTACGCGATCGGCCGCTTTGACCTTTTCGGCGCCGACGCTGCCGCGTTAAGAAAATCCCTTTACCGCCTTGCCGAATTGAAGGTAGAGACCCTGCTGCCCGGCCACAACCAGATAGTCCGGGACCTGCCCAAGGATTACATCAGGCAAACGGCCAAGATGTGGGAAGCATACCTGCGGTAACTGATCGCGATAAACACGTGAGGCGTAAGTCGTGAGGCGGAAAACCCGGTGAAACGTGAAAGGTTAAAAATTATTTACTGTTGACTATTGCCGCCTTATGCAACAATAATAAACACATCAATGCATAGTAGCAAAAAAAAATCTCACACGGTTATCACCTTTCTTTTCTTGGCCACCACCGTGATGCTTTTCTCTTTTACGATGAGTGCGCTTTGTGCCGAGCCGGTCCTGAAAGACGTGTCCTTCATACCTCAGTGGAGCCCGCAGGCTCAATTTGCCGGCTACTACGTCGCGTTTGAAAAAGGCATATACCGCAAATACGGGATCAACCTAACCATAAAAACGGGAGGGCCGCAGAGCGTCCCCGTTGACCTGCTGGAGAAAGAGGAAGTGGATTTCGGCACCGTGTGGCTTTCCACGGCGATACAGAAACGGTCCCAGGGAATAAGGCTCGTAAACATCTCGCAGATCGTGCAGAGGTCCGCTCTTATGCTGGTGGCAAAAAAGGGCAGGGGCATCACAAGGCCGGAAGACATAAACGGTAAAAAGGTGGGGATGTGGAGGGACGAATTCCGGTTGCAGCCCCTGGCATTTTTCAAGAAATTTGGCCTTAACGTGACGATCATTCCCCAGTCTTATTCGGTGAACCTTTTTCTCAGGGACGGCGTTGATGTGGCGTCTGCCATGTGGTACAACGAATATCACACGATCATGAGCGCAGGGGTCAACCCCGATGAGCTGACAAGCTTTTTCTTCCACGAGTATGGATTGAATTTTCCTGAAGACGGCATCTATACCCTCGAGCGGAGCTTCAAAAAGGACCCCGCAGTTGCCTGTAGTTTTGCAAAGGCATCGGTGGAAGGCTGGCAATACGCCTTTAAGCATCCTGACGAGGCGCTGGATATTGTGCTCAAGTACATGGCGATGGCGAATGTCCCAGCGAACAGGGTCCACCAGAAGTGGATGCTCGGCAGGATGAAAGACCTGATCCTGCCCGAGGACGATAAAGGCATTGCCATCGGCGCTTTGGCAAAACAGGATTACCTCAGGGTTGCCGGCGAGCTCAGGCGCAACGGATTGATCAACCAGGCGCCCGGGTACGATGATTTTTATAAAGAGTGTGCAAAATATGCTGAGAAATAAAGGCATAGCATTCAAGCTTGTCCTCTTCTTTACGCTGAGCAGCGCCTGTATATTTACCGCTATCTTTACCTACAACTATTTTGTTTCCCGGCAGATGATCGCAAAAGGGATAGAGGAGAATGCCGGCAACCTCATCATGACGACGACGAACAAGATCGGGGCATTGCTGAGCGCCACACAGAAGGTGCCCGAGAATATCGCCTATTTTCTTGAGAACAGCACAAACGATGAACAGGAGCTCTTCCAGGTCCTCTACGCGATCGTTGAGAAGAACCCGGAGATATACGGGGCCGCTATCGCCTTTGAGCCGTATATGTTCAGGAAGGACAGGAAGTTCTTTGCCCCATACTTCTATAAGGCCTACGGGGCGATAAATTTTAAGTACCTCGATGAGCATTACAACTACTTTTTGTGGGACTGGTACCAGATACCAAAAGAGATAGAGCGGCCTGAATGGGCCGAACCCTATTTCGGAGAGGGCGGCGGCATCCTGATGTCCTCTTACTCCGTCCCTTTCTATAAGAAGGTCGATAACAAAAGGCAGATCGCGGGCGTCATCGTTGTAGACATCTCGCTTGAAAACCTGCGGAATATTGTCTCTTCCATTAAGATACTTCAGTCGGGATACGGGTTTTTGATATCCAAGAACGGGACCTTTGTGACGCACCCCTTGAAAGAGTTCATCATGAACGAGACGATCTTTACTGTTGCAGAGGCGCGAGAGGACCCGCAGCTCAGGGATGTGGGACGGAAGATGATAAAGGGAGAGCATGGCGTTGCGCCCATGTGGGTCAAGAGCGCGGTTACCGGAAAGTCCTGCTGGATGGCCTATATGCCGATCACGTCAAGCGGCTGGTCCCTCGGCGTGCTCTTCCCGCAGGACGAGCTGATGGCGGATATCACGAGCCTCAACCAGATCGTGCTTTTTCTGGGGATTACCGGCCTTATCCTGCTTGCCGTGGCAGTTGTGTTTATCGCCAGGTCCATAACGAGGCCGCTGAGGCATATGGCAAAGGCGACGGAACATATCGGGGCGGGAAACTTCGATATTGAATTGCCGCCCGTAAAAACGGGTGATGAGGTGGGAAGGCTCTCGGAGGCATTCAGCTTTATGAGGGAATCCCTGAAGGAATACATCGGCGAGCTTACAGAGGCAACCGTGTCGAGGGAGCGCATGGAGAGCGAACTGAAGATCGCCCACGACATACAGATGGGCATCCTGCCGAAAAAATTTCCTCCCTATCCGGAAAGGACAGAATTTGATATTTATGCCACGATAAAGCCGGCGAGGGAGATCGGGGGGGATTTTTACGACTTTTTCTTTGTAGATGATGAACACCTCTGCTTTGTCATCGCGGACGTTTCGGGAAAAGGCATCCCGGCAGCGCTGTTTATGGCGCTGACGAAGACCCTTCTCAAGGCCAAGGCAACAATGGGCCTTGCCACCGACAAGATCATCTCAAGGGTGAACGAAGACCTCTGCATAGGCAACGATATGAGCATGTTCGTAACGGTCTTTTGCGGGATCCTGAACGTAAAGACCGGAGAAGTGCAATATACGAACGGAGGGCACAACCCGCCATTGCTGATAAAAGGGAGCGGAGATGTTGCTTACCTTGAGAAGTCCGGCGAACTTCTTGTCGGCGCCATGGAAGAGGCTCAATATACTGCCCGGACCATTACGTTCGGGCCGGGCGACTCGCTCTTCCTCTATACCGATGGGGTCACAGAGGCGATGAACGAAAGGAACGAGCTTTTCTCCGAGGAACGCCTCCAAAAAGAGCTATCAGAATGCCAGGACAAAAATGTTGACCATATGGTGAGCGAGGTGATGCAAAAGATAGAGGGATTTACCGGCAGCGCCCCTCAGTCGGACGACATCACGATGATGATGATAACGTATAAAGGCAGCTGATACCCCTTACGACTTACGATTCACGACTTACGGGTGCTCTGCCGTGAGCTGCAATAATATTTGCGTAATTTCGTGGTTTCCTGTTATAATCGGCAACAAAGCATTCCAGGAGGGGTGGGAGCATATGAAGGTGCATTTCTGGGGAACGCGGGGTTCGTTGCCGGCCTCTGTTGTGGCAGAGACGATCCGGGCAAAGATATTCAAGGCAATAAAGGCATCGCAGGGGCGGTCTTTTCATAATGACGATGCGATCCGGCAGTTCATTAACAGGGAGCTCCCTTTTTCCGTAAAAGGGGGATACGGCACGAATACGTCCTGCATGGAGATCATCAACGGCGAGGATTACGTTATCTGCGACGCCGGGACAGGATTGAGGGACTTCGGCAATTACGTCATGCAGCAGGGCGCCCAAAGGCGTCAGACATTCCACATCTTTCTTTCTCACCTTCACTGGGACCACATACAGGGTTTCCCCTTTTTTGTCCCTGCCTACATACCGGGCAACAAGGTGAATATCTACGGGTGCCACGACCATCTCGAAGAGTCATTTGTGACCCAGCAGAATTTTAATAATTTTCCGGTGCCCCTAAAGGCAATGAACAGCGATATACGCTTTACCGTTCTTGATCCCGGAAAACCATACGCGATAGGCGGTTTTACCGTAAAAATCTTTCAGCAAAACCACCCGGGCAATTCATATGGCTACAGGTTTGAGAAGGCGGGCAAAAGCATCGTCTACTCAACAGATTCAGAGCACAAGAAGGATATTGACAATCCCAGCTACTCCTTTATTGCCTTCTTCCGGGACGCCGACCTTTTGATCTTCGACGCGCAGTATGCCTTTTCAGAGTCTTTGCTGACGAAGGAAGACTGGGGCCATTCAAACAACATGAGCGCCGTCGAATTGAGCGTCAGGGCGGGGGTGAAGCGCCTCTGCATGTACCATAACGAACCGACAGTGGACGACGCGACGCTGGAAGAGTTTCTGGAAAAGACAAGGCGATACCTTGCATTGTACGCGGAGTCCTATCCGCTCAAAATAGATCTTGCCTATGACGGGATGGAGATCGAGATTTAATCTGAATAGTTCCCCGCAACAAGCTGCGGGATAAACTTGTTCCCGCTCCCCTTTTCCTCCCGACGCAGCTCTCATCAGTATCCAGTATCAAGCATCGAACATCCAGCATCGAGTTGCGGGAGAGGGTCAGGGCACAGGCAGCACAGCAGTATCATTATTCCCGCTCCCCTTGCGGGAGAGGGTCAGGGAGAGGGGGTTCATTCAACGATGATTATTACCCGCGCTGTCCTCGCCGGAGGTTTGTCCTTCTCCCAGGGGCGGACATATATGAGGCCTATCTCGGCTTTCCCTTTGCCCGTTGCCAGGAATGTCCAGACCTCGTTCCCTCCCGCCCCTACGCGATTTGTGTCAGGGGCCGCCCTGTACTCTGAGCTGACAAGCTTCACCGTATTCTCATCGGGTTTTACAGCAAGCCGCCACAGATAGCCGGTTGAAGGGTTTGATTCAAGGGTCAGGACGAACTCATCGCCAACCTTCATCGCAAAGGGGGTTTCGGAACCGCTGAAGACCTTTTTTTGGGTCAGCGGCGGCCCCTGGGTATGGGCACAATGAGCGGCCGATACAAGAAGACAGACCGTTGCCAGGACCATCAAGACCGATTTTTTCATTCCATCCTCCTGCAGTCAGCCGTCAGCTATCAGCAGTCAGCGATCAGCGTCGATTATCGGTGATCGATAATCGAGTATCGAGTGACCAGTATCTGGTTTGCCATGAGCCATGAGCTGTTTCACTCCCGCAGCGCCGCTGCCGGGTCGAGGCGCGATGCAGAGCGTGCAGGGTAGTAGCCGAAAAAGACCCCCACCGCCGTCGCAACGCAAAATCCAAGAATTATCGCGGATTGGGATATGAGAAATTCCCATTTGGAGAAATGGGAAAAGACGTATGAAATGATGACCCCAAGGATTATCCCGATGATGCCGCCAACGAAGCAGAGGGTGACCGACTCTATGATGAACTGGGCTTCTATATCAGTTCTCTGGGCGCCGAGAGCCCTTCGTATGCCTATCTCCTTACGTCTCTCCGTTACCGAGATGAGCATGACGTTCATGACGCCGATGCCTCCGACTATGAGGGCGATGCTCCCTATTGCGCCAAGGAGCAGGGTAAAAAGCTGCATCTGTTTTTGCATTTGGGCTATCAATTCTTCCGCGGTGCGCACCCTTATGCGGAGCCCGCCCGCTTTTTTGCTGAAATAATTCTCTATGACGGCCTTAACCGCCTTGCTGTCTTGTGTGCCCACCCTTGCCATGAAGGTGGTGATGTCACGCGTGGTAAAGGCGCGCATGGCCGTGGTGATGTGGGTGATGGCGCCCCTGTTGATGCCGGACGGCCTCATGCCGCCGCCCTCCGGGAGGCTTTTCAGGATGCCCACGACGGTGTAGATGCGCTCGCCGAACAAAAAATGCCTGCCGATAATATCTTTGATCCCTGCCTTTTGCAGCATTTCCGCGGTCTCCGCGCCTATGATGCAGAAAAACCTGTTTCTGTCGAGGTCGGACAGCAGTCGCCCTTCCCGGATGTATAGCTTGTTGAGATCGAAGAACGACTCATCGACGCCCATGAGCTCGACGTACAGGTCTTTGCCCGCGTACGAATACTGCGTGCTCGAGACGATATAAGGCGCCACTTTTTTAACCAGGGTGCTGTAACCTGGAAGGCCGTAGATGTGGTCGATATTGAACCCCTCGTCGCTGCCCTGGCGCTCGTAATCCTTTGTAACCGAGACGATATCGATGCCCATGTCCCTGAACTGCTTCAGCGCTTCGTTCTGTACGACCGTACCGATCGATACCATGCCGATGACAGACCCGATGCCGATGACAATGCCGATGAGGGCGAGGATCGTGCGCTGTTTTGCTGTTATAAGGCTTTTCAGCGCCTCCTTGACATTTGCCTTAATGATCATTTTTCAACCTGTAATAATGCCGTCCCGCAATTCGACCTTACGCCTGCATTGCGCCGCTATCTTGGGATCGTGAGTGATGACCACGATCGTGATCCCTTCCTCTTCGTTTAATCGCTTGAATAGGCTCATGATCTCCTGCCCCGTATGGGTGTCGAGCGCCCCCGTCGGCTCGTCAGCGAGGATGAGCGCGGGATTACCCACGAGCGCCCGGGCGATCGCGATCCTCTGCTGCTGCCCGCCGGAGAGCTCCGTCGGCTTATGGTGGAATCGTTCCTGCATCTCGACCTTTTTGATATATTCCATGGAACGTTCCGTTATCTCTTTTTCGCTGATCCCCCGGTAGATAAGAGGCAGGCCGACGTTGTCGACGGCCGTTAATCGCGGCAGCAAGTTATACTGCTGGAAGACAAAACCGATCATCTTGTTCCGCAGGCTTGAAAGCGTCCTGTCGTCATCATAGGTTATTCTCGTATCCTCTACCGAATATGTCCCGGCGGAAGGCTGTTCCAGAAGCCCCAGGATGTTCATGAGCGTTGATTTCCCGCTCCCGGAAGGGCCGATGATGGAGAGGAGTTCTCCCTTTTCAACAGTGAGGGAGATGCCCTTCAGCACATCGACCGCTGTAGGCCCGACCTGGTAGGATTTTCGTATGTCAATTAAGCGCAGCATGTCCGGTCAGGGGAGCAGTATTTCGTCTCCTTTCGCCAACCCCTTTGTTATCTCCACGGAATCAAGGGTGGTGATGCCTGTTTCCACCTTGATCTTTTTGATCTCATTTGTCTTCTTATCCTTCGTAGTCACATAACGGTCCTTGCCTTCCATACTGACTGCCTGGATCGGGACCATGAGAGAGTTCGGCCTGTCCATGGTCGTGATCTGCACCTTGCAGGACATCCCGAGAAGCAGCTTCTCCCGTGCCTCCGGGGGAGATTGCTCGACAGATATGATTATTGCATAGACAGGTGTCTTTTTTAAGCCTTCACCCGTTGACGCCTGCGATGAGACGTGTGAGACGGTCCCTTTCAGCGTTATGCCCGAAAAGGCATCACCGGTGATCGCAGCCTCCTGCCCCTTTTTGAGCTTGAGCACCTCCATCTCGTCTACCTCGGCCGTTACCGAGAACCCCCCTGTGTCGCCGATGGACATGAGCAGGTCCCCTTCCGTAAACGGCATACCGACCTCTATGAGCTTCCCCTTTTTATCCTTATCAGGGCCCGCGTCGGGCATGACTACCGTACCGGATACCGGTGCAGCTACATTCGCCTTTTGCAGCTGCAGCTCGAGCACTTGAAGCTTGGTCCTTGCATTATCCAGCTCTATCTTTGTTACCCTGTAGTTATCCCCTTTGCCTTTGTTGATGGTTGTCTGCAGTTCCTGGAGGGATGCGTCGTAGTCCATCTGGGCCGTTTCGTACTGTTGTTTATCGGAATTGTAATCGGTTGAGGAAATGTAGCCTTTTTTAAATAAGATGTCGCTTTGTTCGAATTTGCTCTTCGCGGTGTCAAGCGTCATCTTCGATTTAGTGGCTGATCGCCTTGCCTTTGTTACCTCGTCGGCGGTGTCCCACTTATCCGCTTCCCTCATCTTTTCAAGGGCCTTGATGTAAGCGACGTTGGCTTCCCTGTACTTTGTCTCCGTTTCAATTGCGTCCATCTTGAGAAGCAGCTGCCCTTTTTGAACGGGCTGGCCGTACTGGAAGTATTTCTCCTTTACCTTGCCGGTGAAGGGGCTTGTAATGTTGACCACCTTGATGGGCTTCAGGGACCCTTTGAGGGCGATTGAATCGGTTAATCTCTGTTCGCCCACAACGAAGGTTCTCTTCTGGGAAGGATCTTTCATCTCTGCGCGGGCTTCCTGCGCGGGCCTGCTGCCGGGAGGTATGATCCTTTTCCAGCTGACGAGGCCCAGGACCACAAAAAGCACGATGACAAAGGCTGTGAAGGCAATGCGGATCATGTGGACCTTTTTCAGGGCCGCCCGGAGGTTTGTGTTCGCCCCTTCGAGGCTGACGTATGCGTCCTGGAGCTCTTTATGCTGTCCCTTCAGCTCTTCGGTGAGCCTAGCCTCCAGTTCCCGCAGTTGCTCGACCTCCGTCACATCCTGAAACACAACGATGACGGCGCTTTTTTCGTCCCCGTCCCCCGGTGGTCTAAGGAAGGAGGTGGTGATGTTGAGGGTCAGGGTCTTTTCTGCCGTCTTATAGGGGGCCTTTGCGTTATGCACCATGGCTGATTCGTAGACGGCGTTCAGGACGGCCTGGTTGAACTCGTCGTTCTCTTCCGTGGAGAGGAAGACCTCGCCGAAGGTCCTGTCAACGACGTCCGCGCTCTTCATGCCGAGGATGGCCTCCGCGGCGTTGTTGAAGGTGATGATCGTGCCGTCGGCACCGATGGTTACTACGCCGTCGCGCATGTTTTCCAGGATGTTCCTGTAGATTATTTCCCTTGCTGCCACATTGCCTCCGGCGCCGTGATCATATGACTATCCTGCCGATTCATTTCCCGCGGGCCTCCTTTGCCGCCATCTTTACCTCGTCATCATCCTTTTTAACGTCTATATTCCATGTCTTCAGGGTTGTTCCGAGCTTCTGATCGAGCGTTGTCAAAGCGTTAAGGTAAGAGATGAGTGCAGACAGCTCGGTGTTATTTGCGGTAACAAGGCTGTTCTGGAAGCTGAGAAGCTGGAAGAGGCTGCTCCTGCCGACCTTCATCTTCTCATTCTCGGCATCGAACTTTTTCTGCTCCAGATCAGAATTGTACTTTGCAAGTTTCAGCTGCTGGTACTGCATCTCAACGTTCCTGATGGCATTGAGAATATCCGACTCGACGGACTTTTCCAGTTTGACGAGGTTGTTTTTCTGTGTGTCATACGCTACCTTCGCATTGAGATAGGTGTTCGTAAGGTCCGTGGTGTTAAGGGGTATCGTAAGGAGGGCACCGACGTTCCAGTCGCTTTTTCCGAGGCTCCCGGCGCTGCTGTAGGCAGCCCCGAACCGTGGGTTGGTCGTGCTGCTCCCCGCGCCTGCGGTGACCGAGAGATCCCAGAGGAGGCCGTTCTTTGCAACGTTGTATCGCAGCTTTGCCGTTTCGAGGCTTTGCAATTGCTTCAGATAATCGGACCTGTTCTTCCGGGCGATCTCCATGGCCTCCTGGAATGCGGGTGGCTTGATCGCGGTCTCTGTTTCCTCTACAGGCTCAAACCGGGTCTGACTGTCGAGATTGAGCGTCTGCAGAAGAGCAAGCCGTGCATTGTCAATGGTGTTCTTATCCTGGACGATGGTGATATTCTGTGATGCGATACCGGCCTCGGACTGAAGGAGCTCCGATTCCGCCATCCTTCCTGCCGCCACCATTGCTTTATTGAATTCGTGGGTCTTTTTCGTGGTCTCCATGGATTTTTCGTCTATTTCGAGCTGGCGCAGCGCCCTTACGTAGTCCCTGTACTGGGTTGATACGTTCGTGATCGTATTGATGATGGCGTCTTTAAGGTCAAGGACGTTGCCCTCCTCGTTGATGCGGGCGATAACAAGATCAGCGGTTGCCACCTCTTTCCCGGCGTTTTTGAGAAGAGGCTGGGTATATGAAAGCGTCCACGAAGGATTGTACCCGTATACCTCGGCGACATCTGACTTTGTCGCCTGGTTGTTCCAGGCGAGGGCGAAGTTGCCGCCTGTGGGTACATTGAGGGTCACGCTGGTATTTGCTATCTGGTTTGAGCCGGTGGTCCTTCCTGTATCGATATCGGGATAGGTTGAGCTCCGTTTCGTCGTAAGGGCTATATTCCCCTGTGGCCTGAACTTGTTTTCTGCAACCTTCACGCTGTACCTCTGGGTTATCCTGTTGAGGAATGTGTTCTTGAGGTCAATATTATTCTTAAGCGCAAGGATGACACAATCGGCAAGGGTAAGCTTTTTGATGTCCTGCTGATCTTTCTGCACATCCGGAACCGTTGTCGTCTCAGCATTTTTTACCTGACCGAAGGAAGGAGGGATAGAGATACAAAGAACGATAAGGAATATAATGGTCCTCATCAAAAATGCATACGATAGCATTGTATCATCCCTTTATGTTTTGAGATCAACGGTCAATGTCAGTATATTCTTATTGTTATCCCTTTGGTACGTCACTTCGTCCATCAGTTTTTTTATGAGGAAGACGCCTATTCCGCCGATCTGCCGCTCGGCGACATCCAGGGTTGTGTCAGGTTCCGAGACCGAAAAAGGGTCGAATGGCATTCCGGAGTCAATGATCTCAATTGTGAATGTTCTGCCGCGCTCAACTTTGCACGAGATCTCCACATCTCCTCCCTGCCCCTGGTAAGCGTAATGAAAGATATTGACGAGGGCTTCTTCGGCGGCTATCTCTATCTCGTTGATGCGCTTTTCCCCCAAACCCTGTTCTTTCGCGCAATTGCTCACCATATCGATCAACGCATGGAGATGGTCAAGTTTTGCGGGAACTCTTATTGTTGACAGGACTTCCACAATATTACACGTCGTTGATGGCCGATGCGTCTGAATCAAATATCTTAAAGATCGAATAAAAACCGGATATCTTAAACACCTCTTCAACGGGACCCTGGAGTCCCGAAAACCTGATATCGCCCTGTTCGGCTTTTAATCTTTTTGCCGTGGCAAGGATGCTGCGGAGGCCGGCGCTGCTGATATACTCCAGCGCGCCGAGGTTGATGATGAATCTCCGGCCGCCCTTTTCAATAAGACTTGAGAGATGGTTCTCGAATTCAGGGGCGGTGACTGCGTCTATCCTTCCCTGAACCATAACAACCGTTGCGTCCTTTTCCTGCCGGGTGGTTATCTCCATGTCGGCTCCTTCATGAGTTTTTATGCATTTTAAAGGTAAGGCCTAAAAAAATCAATGAAATTAGTGTAATGCTATTGCCTGTCGATATTCGCCCAATCGTTGCGCGCAAACTCCAGTAGCTGCTTTGCCCGGTCTGTATAGAGCGTGATCCCATCCCAGTTCGGCTGTGCCATGACCTTCTGCATGAGCATCCCGTCTTCCCCGAACCACCTGGGGAGGATGCCGCCGAAAAAGTATCCCCTTTTTCTGAGCATCGCTGCGGCCTCGCCGACCCAGGGCTCGCCCAGCTTCAGCCACGCCTGTATCACGATAATATCGCGGGCGGAAAGGTCTTTCTCAAGCGCATTAAGTACATTTTCAAGATCGCGACCTGTTCGCAGGAAGGACAACCTCGCAACCTTTGCGAAATCGAAGGTTTGGCATGATATTTCCGTTTTCAGCGCATGAGGGATCTCGCCGGCGGACGCGATCAGGGTCCTCGGGTCGTTGAGCCCGTCATAGATGTACCTTGACTGTTCTTGATATATCTTAGGTATGTGGGCGGCAGACAATAACGGCTTGTGTATCCTGAATGTCCCGAGCACGGCAACCCTTCCTGATGCGCTCCCTTCTTTGGTATATGACTCTGCCGGCATAAGGTCGACCTCGATCGCAGTCTCGATGCATTTAAGGGCTATGCAGGTCTTCTGCATATAGACATGATTGCAGACAGGCTCCCCGAAGACGCCATCCGTAGCAAATTGTTTGCCCACTATTTCATAGACATGGCTCGTTATCGCCGAGGAGACCCCGGAACCCCGGTATTCCGGCAGGACCAGGCCCTGACCCGCCTCGTAGAGCTTTGGGTTCGGCGTTGATGTAAAGAGCGCCACATACCCGATGACCCTCCCTTCTGGCGTACGGGCGACAACGGGGATATTCTCTTTTTTTTCAAATGCGGCAATAAGCTAGTCGGGGTGGTAGACGTGCTTCGCGGGATAGCCTTCCCCGTACACAGCTCTGAATAATTGCGCTACTCCCTCTGCATCCCCGTGGCGGAAGATGTCAACCATGTATGGTCCCTGGTCCATTATATGCTCCTTCTTTGACGCGTATATCGTATTTCGTATATAGTATATCGCAACTTCCGGTTTATTTTCTCACAGTTTTTGACCATCATTGAATTCGTTCGGCACTTCGATATACGAAGTACGATATGCGATATACCGTGAGTCATGAACTATGAGCCGCCTTTCTCATCCAGCATCGAGTATCCGGTATCCAGAATCACGTTTCTATTTCGTTTCCACTTTCCACGTCAAGGCGGCGGACAGGAAGCTCAAAAGGGCGCAGCAGTAAAAGAGCATCATATAACCGTAACGAGCGAGTACAAGCCCGCCGAGAAAGGGCCCGAAGAAAAACCCGGCCTGGAGCATAACGAGGGATAGATTAATGTTAAGACCCCGAAAACGGGGAAGCGATACGTCGAACATGAGGGCGGTGAGGATCGGCATAACGATGCCCCAGCCGATGCCGAAAAGAACTGATAAGACAAGGAAAAGGATCTCCCCCTCCGTGTGCCCAAGGCCTATATTGCAGAGCCCAAGGCCTGCAAGCGAAAGCGCCGTGGCCCTTGCCTTGTTCACCCTGTCGAAGAAGGCCGCCCCCCCAAGCCTGATGATGATCATCGTTACGGTCGCTATGGTGAAGAAGAAGCCGGGATTGCCGACGCCGACACGGGCGCCGAAACCTTTGAGAAAGAAGAAGACGATGGTATAGCTTGTATAAAGGAGAAGGTTCACCGCGAGGAGGATAAAGACATTTCTATCTTTCAGGTCTTCTTTGACCTCCCGGAAATTGATCCGTTGCGGCCTGTCCGCGCCTTTATGAACGGCGGCGGTCGATGCCTGCAGGAATACGATAAGTGCCAGCGGGAGGAACATGATGAGCGCTGCGCAGGTAAGGATCGAAGGAAGGTCGTGCGATCTCCTGTCAAGGAAGCTGACGAGAGGAGGGACCGCGGCATACGGCAGAAGCCTGATGAGCGAAAGAAAGCCGAACCCCTGGCCGCTTTTTTCAGGCGGGATGAAGTCGACGATCATTGCTACCAGCGCCGTGACCAGCGAGACAAAGGCAGCCCCGTGGAACATGCGGACGCAGATAAGCGCAGGAATGGTCGCGGCGGCACGGTAGAGAAAGAGGGCGGCGATCATGCCGGAGGTGCCGATGAGCATCCACCTTCTCGCGTTGCCCCTGTGGAGGAAGGGGCTCAAAACGGGCTGGATGAAAAAACAGGCCAGCGAATCAGCGCCGATGATAAATCCCGCCCACGCCGGGTCGATGCCGAGCTTCTGGAGGTACTGCTGGAACTGGAAGAAGGCGGCTGTGGTGCAGGCGGCGATGAAGAAGATGCCGTTGAGCACAATAAATTCTTTTGAGATAAGGGTTGCGGGCCTGCCTGTCGTATGATTCATTTTGACCCCATATTCCCCTTACAGCGAGAAGAAGTGCTTGACCCCGACGAGGATCATCTGGGCCGCAAGGGCAGAGAGAATAAGCCCGGTCACTTTGCTTAGGATATTGATCCCCCTTCTTCCTACTACCCGCTCAATGAACGACGCCATCAGCAAGATCGTGCCGACGCAGGCAACGGCAAGGAGCAGCGCGGCGCACCCGAGGCCTTTGAAAAATGCGTCGGATATTTCGGCTCCAAGCACAAGCAGGGTGCCGGTAGTCGCAGGCCCGACGATAATGGGCATAGCCATTGGCACAACGGTGATATCCTCTTCCGGCGCCGGCCTTGAGGTTGATAGGTTTGTTTGAACCAGGCTTACCGCCGACAGGAACAGGAGGGCCCCTGCGCCGATGCGGAAGGCATCCAGCGTAATGCCGAACAGCGAGAAGATTATATCGCCGAAGAAAAAGAGCGCCAGGCAAAAGATGCCTGCTGCGCCGCTGATCTGAAATACCAGCTTGCGGCGCTGGGATTCGCTATGGCCCTTTGTCATGCTCAAGAACATCGACAGGGCAAAGAATGGGGTGAACAGAAAAAAGAACTTTAGCCAGACGCTTATAAAAAAGCTCAATGTGTTCATTGTGCCTTGATCTTTACCTCTCTCGCATAATCATAGCATATCCGGATCGGGAGTGTTTGTCCCTGAAGAGCCTGACGAATATGTCGGCCGCTTCGGGATCGTACAGGATGCCTTTATTTCTTGTGATCTCATCAACGGCTGCGTCCTGGCTGCGGGCAGGCCTGTACGGGCGTGGAGATGCTATCGCCTCTGCCACGTCGGCAACCGCGAGGATCCGTGCCTCAAGGAGGATGTCAGGCCCTTTCAGCCCTTGGGGGTACCCGGAGCCGTCGAGCCTCTCATGGTGCTGCAGGACCATCTCCGCAACAGGGTGGGGCAGCCCGGCATCCTTCAGCATGTCGTATCCCGCCTGGGGGTGGGTCTTGATGAGGCCGTACTCCATTTCGTTGAGCTCTGCCGGTTTGCTCAGGATCTCAGAGGGAACGGATATCTTGCCGACGTCGTGAATGATCCCCGCAATCCTTATATGCTCAATCGTATCGTGGGCCAATCCCATCTCATCGGCTATGGCGGAGGCTATCTCCGATACCCTTTTCTGGTGGCCGGTTATGCCGGGGTCCCTCATTTCGATCATCGACGACATTGCCGATAGCAGCCCTGCCAGCGATTTTCGAAGGTTCCCAAGCTCTTCGGCGGAGAACTTGCGGGCGGTGATATCCTGGAGCATGCCCTCATAATAGAGCGTTTCGCCATTTGTACCCTTCACCGTGTGAGAGGTGATGGACACCCACTGCAGGCCCCTGTCCTTTTTCCGCATCATGACCTCGAAGTCCTTCACGAACCCTTTTTCTTCGAGCAGCCGCCTGAGCTCCGCGCGGCGGCTCGGATCAACGTAGAGCTGGTGGGCAATGTCGGTTACCGTCAGGACCATTTCCTCGGGAGAGTCGTAGCCGTGGATCTTCGCAAGCGTAGGATTGACGCTCAAGTACCTTCCGTCCGGAGTGACCTGAAATATGCCTTCCGAGGCGTTCTCGAAGATATTACGGTACTTTTCTTCTGATTTTTTCAGATCTTCTTCCGCTCTTTTGCGCGCCGTGATATCTTCCAGCATGCCCTCGTAATAAAGGATATTGCCCGCCTCATCCCTGACCGCCCGGACGTTCAGCGAGCCCCATAGCGCGGAGCCGTCTTTTCTGTAAAATTGCGATTCAAAGCCCCTTACAGTCCCGTGTTCAGCGAGGAGCTTTTCGAACCTGTGCCTGTTCTCATAATTGATATAGAGCTGCCGGCCTATGTTGGTAACTTCGCGAACCATTTCCTCCGGCGACGCAAAGCCGAAGATGCGGGCCATGGCCGGATTGACAGCGATCAGCTGGCTGTCCGGCGTGCTCTGGAAGATGCCTTCCACGGCATTCTCAAAGATGCTGCGGTATTTTGCTTCGCTCTCGCGAAGCGCCTTTTCCGCGTGCTGCCGTTCGGTGATCTGGTGTTCAAGTTCCGACATATTCTTCTCCAGCTGCCGACAACTTTCCGCTGTTTTTGCGGTGGATGATTTTTTTATTTTATTGTGTTCCGGCATACAATGCCTTTGCCTTCTTTCCGAAGGGGATGCCCAGCTTCCTCATCCTGCTGCGCAATGTCCCGGGGTTCAAGCGGAGGATGGCGGCAGCGCCCTTGGGCCCCTCGACGCTTCCGCCTGCTATTTCGAGCGCCCGCATAATATGCTGGACCTCGATATTTTTCATACTGAGATCTGTTGTCCCCGGGCCGCAATAACCGTCCGGTTCATCTTTCGCCGGCTTGATGCCGACAATATCCTCGAAGCCGAGGGTCTCGCCCCTGTGGATGACAATGGCGCGCTCAACGGCATTGCTCAATTCCCTTACATTGCCCGGCCAGTCATATTCGACGAGCCTTTCCATCGCGCCCGGAACGAGCCTCGGTATAAAATGGAGCCCTATCTCTTTTGCCTTTCTGCGCATGAAATACTCAACGAGGGCGGGGATGTCGACCTTCCTCTCTCTCAGCGGCGGTATGCGGATCGGGACAACACATAAGCGATAATAAAGGTCATCCCTGAACTTATTTTCTTCTACAAGCTCTCGAAGGTCTTTGTTTGTGGCTGAAATGATCCGCAGGTCGATCTTGATCGGCTGCGCCCCGCCGACGCGCTCAACCTCTTTTTCCTGGAGGACGCGCAGCAGGCGGACCTGGGCATGATGCGGGAGCTCGCATACCTCGTCGAGAAAGATGGTCCCCTTGTGGGCGCGCTCGAACCGGCCCCTTTGCCTGAAGATAGCGCCGGTAAAAGCGCCCTTTTCATGCCCGAAAAGCTCGCTGTCGATGAGAGAATCAGGGATGGCGCCGCAGTTTACCTTGATGAGCGGCTCATTGTTTCTCGGTGAAAAATTGTGGATCGCGTTGGCGATCAACTCCTTGCCGGTTCCTGTTTCTCCTTCAAGCAGGACAGGGCTTGACAACGGCGCTACCTTAAATACCTGCTCCATGACCGATTTAAGCCCGAATTCCGCGCCTACGATCTCCTCGCTGAAGCCCTTGCGCAGCTCGTTCTGAAAATAATGGCTGTCGTCTGCCAGGAGCTCCTTGAGCTTTATCAATTCCTGATAGCGCAGGCTGTTGGCAAGCGCAACTGCGGCAGGCTCGTTGATAAGCGACCACAGCTTCGCATCGTCTGCGGTGTACCTTTTTTTTCCGTTGGCACGTACAATGAAGGAGCCCACGAACCTGCCTTCTACGATGAGGCGTCCCACGATGATTGAAGAATCAGGCCAATGGTACCTTTCGCCGACAAGCCCCACTATTGTATCCCGGTAAACATCATCCGATGTCCTTACACGGGGAAACTTGGAAGGGTCCTCCAATTGCTTCTGCAGGTCAGGGGGCATGGGCACCTTGTCTGCCCTGACCGTGCCGCCTCTGTTGTCCGCCGTTGCAACAACATCGAGCGTTCCGGCGCCAGGATCATACACGGTAAGGATCAGTTCATCTGCGGGCAGAATATTGGCTATGTAGAGGTAGCAGTTCCAGAGGGCCTTTTCGATGTCAAGGCTTCCGCAGATGCGCAGCGTGATCTCCCTGAAGAACTGGTTTTCATCTACCTTCATACAAATACCTGACCTAACTGTTATAATTAACAGTTTATATATTATCGTTAGAATATGCAACATATTTCTGTTAAATAAAACAGAAGTGAATGGTGTTGGCAACTTTAGTAACTTACACGATCCCTTTTTCTTCACCGATCCGGGTCTTTCACCAAAATAAGCATTTGCATCGGGCCTTTCCCCGAACAAACTCGTTACGCTACAGCGCTTAAGCGATCAGCTATCAGCGGTCAGCAACGGAACCTGATGAGCTATCAGCCATGAGCCGCTTTCCATATCTTGGCATATTTGTTTACAAAAGTCTGAAACTGAGGGCGGGCTCACCGATAACTGTGAAATAGAATAGATATAATCTGTGACATTACGCAGAAAGTACTGACGAAATTATGTAACATCATGATTATAAAAGGGATAATGCCATGGCACGATCCTTGCTATACTATTATCGGTATGCGAAACATGGTATTCAAAAAGAACCGGATGAGATGCTATGAAAGAAGCTTTTGGTTCACAGATCAAAAAATTGCTTGATAGGAGGGTGTCATGGCAAAAAAATGGGACTTAGAAGAGAAAATGTTGATAGAGATTTTTGGTTGTGGCGCTGCAGAGAACAGGGTCATCGAAGCGTTTCCTGGAAAAGAAAAAGATGCTATTTATTCGGCCTTTTATCACGACGGAAATGGCCTGGAAATGGCTTTGATCGAAATCTTTGGCTGCGTTCCGCTCGATAAGGTTATTAACCTTGATGCCGGCAGGGGCGCAAAGAAAACGCACCATCCTGATACGCTCGAAGATACGGCAACAATGGTGGTAGGGCTCGCGTAAAGGGACGGTATAATAATAAGCAGGGCCCTGTTTTGGGAGATCTCCGTTCAATACCCTTGCTCTGCAAGGATAAAAGGCTGCAAATACTTATTGACATAAATCTGCTGCGGCGCGTATTCTCTATTTTTTACACATGTATCAATTGTATTAAGCATTTTTTTAGAAGTAATTCACATGTGCCTTGCCATGCTCTTTGTTCCGCCGCTCCTTTCACCTTGTCGCCGCGGAAGGCTGCCCTTGAAGAGTTTTTTATCCCACGGGGACCCAGCATATTTAGTGAATAATTTCACATATCATGTTGACAAGCATGGCCCTTTCCCGTTAAAATTGCGAAGAAAAAAGACCCGGAACAAAATTAGCAGTGAACATACAACGACCTCCCGGCTAAAAATAGGAACCGGGATGGACAAGAGGAGCGAATATGACTGGATTAGCGAACAGCAAGGGCTTGGAAACAGCTGAGAAGTATTACACGCAATATGGGGCGCGGGCAACAGAGTTAAAAAAGGAAGGCAGAAAGGTGATAGGTTATATGTCTGCCCTGGCGCCCGTGGAGATATTGACCGCAGCAGGGGTTGTGCCTGTCAGGCTGAAAGGTTTTGTAGATGAGGCTATTACGAAAGGCGATGCGTACATGGAATCGATCATATGTCCATTTGTTCGCAACGCCTTTGATGCGGCCATAAAGGGAAGATTCAGCTTTATGGATGGCATGGTCTTGCCGCACCAGTGTGACAGCATAGACAGAACGAACGACGTTTGGAGCAGTTACCTTAACCTTCCCTATTGGCATTTTCTTAATGTCCCCCACGTTACTGACGATCCATCCATTGAATTCATGAAGGAGATCCTCCGCGTTTTTATCGGCACGCTGGAGAAGTTCCTCGGAACGAAGATCACCGATGCGGCAATAGCCCAGGCTATAAAGGCGCATAATGAGAACCGGCGTCTTATGCGGGGGCTTTATGACCTAAGGAAATCAAACCCTCCGCTTATATCAGGCGTTGAGATGATGAAGGTCCTGGTAGCTGCGATGAGCATCCCCGTCGATGAATCAAGCGCCCTTATCAGGGGCATAACGGAAGATGTGAAGAAGAGGACGGCGCCTGCTGACGGAAACCGAAAAAGGATCATGATCATCGGCGACCAGATCGATCACACGGCCATACCCGAGTCCATTGAGAACACAGGGGCCTGGCTTGTTGCCGACGACCTGTCGATCGGCGGGAAGATATACTGGCCAGAGGTCGACGAGACGGCAGACCCTCTCCAGGGGATCGCAGAACGCTATCTGCGAAAACTGAAGATCCCCACAACCTTTGTTGGCGATGGGAATACATATGAGGAGAATCTTGAGGCGCGGTTCGGCCATTTGAAACAGCGTATCGCTGAGTTCAAGGTGGACGGCGCCATCCTTTTCATCTACAAATACTGCGACCCTTACGGTTTTGAAGTGCCGGCAATGAAGAGCTACATCGAATCGGGCGGCACCCCGGTCCTGTACCTGGAGGATGAATACTCTACATCCACCCTGGCACGGGTGAAGACCAGGATCGAGGCATTCCTGGAAATGATCGCATAACGGAGGATACCTAAATGGCTGAAGAGAAAAAAGGAAGAGCAGTTGCAACACAGACAGCTGCAAGGATACCAAAATTTGTAAGGGGAAACCTTTCCGCTACATTGAAAGCAAAAGAAGAGGAAAAAAAGGTGGCAAAAGCCTTCATCGCTGACGGCCAGGATGAGATAATGAGGGCGATGGACATCGTGCCGGCCTGGGGCGAGAGCTTCTCGGGCGTGTGCGCGGCCAAGAGAGACGCTGAGAAGTACCTCCAGAAGGCCGAGTCGGACAACTTCTCCCGCTCGCTTTGTACATACGCAACCTGCCATATCGGATTCGAAATGATCCGCGAGGAGCAGGGCGGCGCAATGCCCGAAGGCGCTCCGTGGGGAGGTATGGGGCGCCCCGATATGATACTCGGCAACGGGCAGCTTTTATGCGACCCAAGGTTCAAATGGCCGCAGGCCCTCCAGCACTACCTCAAGGATGTTCCGGTCTTTATCACCAACATGTACTATCCGCCCTGGGACCCGAATACCGACCACCATGAGCAGGAGAAATTCTACGTGAAGTACTGCACCGAGGAGCTTCGCGAAACCGTTAAATTTTGTGAAAAGGTGACAGGAAAGAAGATGGACTGGGACAGGCTCGCTGCGGTTGTCGAGCTCTCCGATAAGACCTGGGACCTTTTTGTAGATACTTACGATCTCCGCAAGGCCATCCCCACGCCTATGGACACAGGGGATGCGATGAACACTATGGTTCCCCTCACCTTTAACCTGGGCACGCAGGAGGCCTACGACTTCTACGTGGAGCTTAACAGCGAGCTGAAACAGAAGATCGCCGGCGGGATAGGCGTAGCCGACCCGGAGAAGTACAGGCTTATATGGGCGGCAGGGCTGCCCTCATGGTTTGCGCTGAACGACTTCCAGTATTTCAACAGCAAGGGTGCTGTATTCCCCGTTGAAGTGACATACCGGGGCTGCGAGAAGATAGAAAGGCTCGATCTCCCGAAAACGAACGACCCCCTGGAACATATTGCCTGGAGGTGGGTACGGTATTGGACCCACTGGTACGACGCGGCACGGAAGCGCCACGGATCTACCCCGAAGGTTGAACGGATCATCGAGTACATTGAAGACTACAAATGCGACGGCGCGGTTTTTCATTCGGCATTCTCCTGCAGGAGCTGGCACGCGGGGATCATCAACCAGGCCGATGTGCTGAGAAAGGTCTATAAGGACATCCCTATCCTGATCATGGAAGGCGACATCGTCGATATCAGCTCCTACAATGAAGCTGATACCCACAACAGGATCGATGCATTTATTGAGACGCTGGAGGCCTATAAGGGCAAGCAGAAGAAATGAACTACCCCTCCGCAAGCAAGCGGGGTATCAGAGGATAGAAACGGCATGATTTAGCCCCCTCACCTTACCCTCTCCCGCGGGGGGAGAGGGAACAATGTCACCCCGCAGCACGCTGCGGGGAATCATCCGGATTGAAAGGCAGGCTAAAGTTAAGATTCAGGCCGAGGCAAGAAGAAGATCTGCAATGGGAGATATCAGGTATTATGCTGGAGTAGATATTGGCTCCACTATGACCAAAGTGGTCATCGTCAGCGACAGGATCGAAACTGCGCTGATAGGGCCGACCGGTCCTGAACATCGTAAGCTGGCGAATAAGGTCATGGAAGACGCCCTCAGCCAGGCCAATCTGAAATTTGAGGAGCTTTCGTACGTCGTCGCGACAGGATATGGAAGGATAAACGTCCCTTTTGCAGACAGGCAGATCACGGAGATAACCTGTCACGCGAAAGGGCTGCACAGCATCCTTCCGACCGTTAAAACGATTATCGACATAGGCGGGCAGGACAGCAAAGGCATCAGGATCAAGGACGGCAAGGTGATAAACTTTGTCATGAACGATAAATGTGCCGCCGGAACGGGCCGTTTCCTTGAGGTGGTTGCTGATTCCCTCGGCGTCGCGCTTGAAAAACTTGGCGAGGTTTCCCTGCACGCTTCGAGGGCAACGCCAATAAGCAGCACCTGCACGGTGTTTGCCGAGCATGAGGTGGTCAACCAGCTTGCCAATGGTGAACCCGTAGCCAACCTTGTTGCGGGCGTGCACGAATCTATCGCGACGCGGGTATATTCACTTGTCAGGAAATTGCAGATAGAAAAGGATATCGCCGTCACCGGCGGCGGAGCAAAAAACATCGGCCTCGTGAAGGCGCTCGGGGCAAAGTTCGGATCGCCTGTCCTGGTCCCCCCGGAACCCCTTATCACGGGCGCCCTGGGGGCCGCATTGCTCGGCAAAGAAAAATGCGAGAAGGCCATCCTTGATGGATATAGCCCCACGAGAAGCAAAGAAGGCCTCCGGGAGGCGAAGCTGTTCTTATGAATGATGTATATGTACGTCAGGCGAATGGAAGATGACATGGTTTTTGTGCTTGGCATAGACGTGGGCTCAGGCTATTCGAAGGCGGTAGTGTGCGAAGGCGGGATGGTGAAATCTCATGCCGTGATGCCGTCGGGGGGAAACTATAAAGATACGGCAAGGGCAGTGTCAGAAAAGGCCCTTCAGAAGATGAATCTTTCCCAGGGCGATATCCGCTACACGGTGGCTACGGGATATGGGGCGGGAACGGTCGATTTTGCCAATGAGACGGTGACGGATATCTCCTGCCACGGCGCCGGTATCCAGCATATCTTCCCTGCAGTACGGACGCTCATCGATATAGGCTCCCAGTTCAGCAGGGTGATACGGGTCAACGATGAAGGAAAAGTAAAATCATTTATCATGAACGAGAAATGCGCAGGGGGAAGCGGAAAGTTTCTTCAGATCATTGCCCGCATCCTCAAGATCGGCATAGAAGAGATAAGCGCATTGTCGCTTACCGCAACAAAGCCGGTTGAATTTACGACAGGATGTGCGGTCTTTGCCGAGTCCGAAGCTGTTTCCCGGATCTCTGAAGGGGCGCTTCCCGCTGATATCCTTGCGGGAATACACAATGCCATGGCGTCAAAGATCGTAACCCTCGTTACTCGTATAGGGCTCGAAGAAAGGTGCGCCATCACCGGCGGCGGCGCGAAGGATATGGGGCTTGCAAGAACTATAGGGGCTGAGCTATCTACCGAGGTCCTCGTTGCCGATGAGCCGCAGATCACCGCCGCGCTGGGGGCGGCGCTGCTGGCATCGGAACGGATATCCAGATAAACAGACAATAACCAATAACCAAACATCAATCACCAATTAATATTCAATAACCAATGACCGAATACCCAAACGGGAAGCAATTCCTGAAGGTTTTATTTGGTTATTGAATATTGGTTATTAATTGGAGCTTGGTTATTGGTGATTTTCTATTGAGTTGCCATGAGCCGTCAGCTTTGGCTGCCTGCCGGTACCGAATGTCTGGCATACCGCGCTTGCGCTTTAACGTTGAACGTTGAACATAGAACATTGAACAAGCCTCTCGGTGAGCTCCAGGAGGCGGGGAAGGGACGATACGTGCGATGCCGCGCGACGGAGGTT
>JAKQBZ010000061.1 GCA_029559435.1 Deltaproteobacteria bacterium
CTTCGATACGGGAGGTAATATTCTTCCCGCTTTTGAGACCGTGAGTGAAGCGGCTCATAGTTCATGGCTCATGGCAACACGCACGTTAGGCATTAAAGGAGGCAAAGGGATTACGGAACCTGAATACCCAATGACCAATAACCAAGCTCCAATTAATCACCAATACCCAATATTCAATAACCAAACGGAAATATCCTGTGGTTTACATTTGGTGATTCGGTCATTGGGTATTGGGTATTAATTGGTGATTGATGTTTGGTTATTGGTCATTATGTGTATGGGCTGATAGCTGTTTTACGATATGAAATACGAAACAACGATAGGGTTGAGGTACCTCCGGTCGAAGCGAAAAGAGGCGTTCATATCCTTTACCACATGGATATCCATCGTCGGCATCGCCATAGGGGTCATGGCGCTCATCGTTGTCATCGCCGTAATGACAGGATTCCAGGATGAGATCAGGGAGAGGATCTTGGGCGTCAACCCCCACATACTTGTATTGAACGTGAACGGCGAGATCCGAGACCCGGATAAAACTGCGGGGGTCATCAAAAAGGTCGAGGGCGTGACCCACGCATTTCCCTTCGTAAGCTTTCAGGCGATGGTGCAGAGCGGCAGGCAGCTATCGGGTGTCGCGGTGAAGGGCCTCAATGCCGGCGATGTGCAATTCATGAACAGGCTTCTGAAAGAGGGGAGCATAGATACCCTGAACAAAAAAGGCAATATCCTCATCGGCAAAGAACTGTCAAAGCACATCGGCCTTTTGCCCGGCGACAGCTTCACCCTCATGGTTCCTTTCGGGGGATATTCGCCGATGGGCGCCATGCCCGAGACGGTGAAGGTCCGCGTGGGTGGGATCTTCGAGACCGGCATGTACGAGATCGATAATACGCTCATCATCATGCCGCTTAAGGACATAGAGGAGATCATGGGGATAACAGCGACCGGCATCGAGGTGAAGCTTGCCGATGTATACAGGGCCAACGAGCTGCGAAAAGAGATCATCAGGCAGCTCGGCGCCGAGTACTTTGCGAGGACGTGGATCGAGATGAACAGGAACCTCTTTTCCGCGCTGAAGCTCGAAAAGATCGCCATGTTCATCATCCTCGCGCTCATCATATTCGTGGCAAGCTTCAACATCATCAGCTCACTCGTTATGACCGTCATGGAGAAACAGAAGGACATCGCGATACTCAAATCCATAGGCGCCAAAAAGCGGAGCATCATGAAGATATTCATGATCGAAGGCGTTACGATCGGCATCGTCGGCGCGTTGATCGGCTCGCTGAGCGGCTACCTCATCTGCGAGGTCGTCAAGCGATATAAGATCATACGGCTGCCTGAAGATATCTACTACATCAGCACGCTGCCGGTGAAGATAAGCGTTTTTGACATCGTCCTCATCGCGTGCGTGACAATGGTCATCTGCGTCATCTCGACGATATATCCTTCCTACAGGGCTACGAAGATCGATCCCGTGGAGACATTGCGGTATGAGTGAGCAGATCATAAAGGTTACGGATCTTAAAAAACGGTTTGACAAGGACGGCGTGGAGATCAATGTCCTTAAAGGGATCAACCTCGATGTCAACAAAGGCGACTTTATTACCATTATGGGGCCATCCGGCGCAGGAAAGAGCACCTTCCTCCATATCGTCGGCGCCCTTGACAGGCCAACGGAGGGAGAGGTGCTCTTCCGCGACCGAAACGTTCAGACATTTACGGAAGACGAGGAGAGCAGGTTCAGGAACGAAAAGGTGGGGTTCATCTTTCAGTTCTACCACCTCCTGCAGGACTTCAACGTCTTTGAGAATATCATGATGCCCCTTCTCATAAAGGGGCTGGGCAATGGCGAGGCAATAAAAAAGGCGGAAGGCTTCCTCGAGATCGTGGGCCTTGCGGAGCGAAAGAACCACAAGCCGGGAGAGCTTTCCGGAGGAGAGCAGCAGAGGGTCGCCATTGCGCGGGCCCTCATCAATGAGCCCGAGGTCATCCTTGCCGACGAACCGACCGGCAACCTTGACCGCAAGACAGGTCACGAGGTGCTCGATTACATCCTTATGATGAACGAACGGCTGTCGTCCACCCTCATCCTTGTCACCCACGACCCGCAGGTGGGCGCCATCGGCAGGCGGCGCTTCACCATGGTAGACGGGGAGCTCTTTGACGCGGAAAAGGAGAAATAAGAGAAGAAACCCTGAATCCGAATTTCTAAATCCTAAACAAATTCAAATGTTTAAAATTCAAAATGTTAAGGAACATGCATCTGTTTTGGACATTTGATATTTGGATTTCGATATTGTTTAGTGCTTCGTGCTTAGATATTCGTGCTTGTTTTTATTATGAGCCATGAGCGTACTTTTAATTCATCCTCCTGTCGTGAAGCCCTCTGAGCCGCCGGCCGGTCTTGCAAAGCTCGCGGGCGCACTTTCAAGCCATAATATCCCCCATTGCATAGTCGATGCGAACATCGAGGGCATACTGAGCCTCCTTGGCAATGCCCCGGGTGGGCCCGACAGATGGACGCAAAGGGCCTGCCGCAACAGCGTTCGCAACCTCGCACGCATCAAAGAACGTTCCCTTTACGGCAGCTTCGCCCAATACAGGCGCGTTGTGGGGGAAATCTGCCGTCTCCTGGATGTTTCCTCGGCCCCGTACAGCGTCAAGATGAGCGTTGCCGATTATCAGCATCATAAAGGTTCCCCTGTGAAAAGCCGTGACCTTCTCTTTGCAGCGGAACATCCCGAAGAAAATCCCTTTTACAAATACTTCGAAAAGCGGCTCAACGGATTGCTGCAAGGCGAAGGCTGTTCGATGGCCGGTCTTTCTCTCAACTATCTGAGCCAGGCGCTTACCGCCTTTGCAATGATAGGCTTTATAAAGAAACGTTTTCCTCTTGTTAAGATCGTGCTGGGCGGTGGACTTATAACGTCATGGATGAAAAGCGCCGCATGGCGAAATCCTTTCAGCGGCCTCGTTGACCATTGTGTTGCAGGGCCCGGCGAGGCGCCGCTCCTTTCTCTGCTCGGCAGGGAGCCGCAAGGCAATGTCCATTATCAGCCGGACTTCCGGGGATTTTTCGCTGACGACTATATGGCGCCCGGATTTGTCCTTCCCTATGCCGCGAGCACGGGCTGTTACTGGGGGAGGTGCTCGTTCTGTCCGGAGAGGGCGGAAGGGAATCGATATACCCAGGTTTCGCCCCATACGGTCACAGCGGAACTCGATCGCATCGTCAGCGATACGAAGCCCGTTCTTATCCACCTCGTTGATAACGCCATAAGCCCCGCCGTCCTGAGGGCTCTCGTAAAAGATCGTCCCGGGGTTCCCTGGTATGGTTTTGTGAGGGTTACCGACGACCTCTCGGACCCTGATTTTTGCAGCGCACTGAAGCGTTCCGGTTGCGTTATGCTGAAGCTCGGCATAGAGTCAGGCGATCAGCATGTCCTCGATGCCATGCAGAAGGGGGTAGGCCTTTCGCAGGTATCGCGGGCATTGAAGGCACTGGCGAAGGCAGGCATTGCGACTTACGCCTACCTTCTTTTCGGCACACCTTATGAGGCAGAGAGGGGGGCGCGGGCAACGTTGAGCTTTGTCGCAAAACACAGTCAATATATCACCTTTATGAACGTCGCCATCTTCAACCTGCCCGTGAACAGCCCGGATGCAAGAGGGCTTGAGCTGAAAACCTTTTACGAGGGAGATCTTTCGCTCTACACGGACTTTGTCCATCCAAAAGGGTGGGACAGGCGCACGGTAAGGGCGTTCCTCGATAGAGAGTTTAAGAAGGATCCTGCGATCCGTCAGATTGTCCAGAGGCAGCCGCCGTTCTTCACGTCCAACCACGCACCGTTTTTTGCCATCAATAATTTATAGCAAATCCTAAATCCGAATATCTAAATCCTAAACAAATCCGAATGTTCAAAATTCAAAACATACGGAGTTTTTGTTTGGAACATTTGATATTTAAATTTTGACATTGTTTAAGATTTCGTGCTTAGAAATTAGTGCTTGTAATATGCTATGATGTAAACAGTAGGTTTGATATTATGGAACTGCTGAGACGAACAATTAAGCACAAGCTGGCGCTGGTCGGGCTGATCATACTGGTCCCCATGTTCCTCTGCGCTGTTTTTGCGCCGTTCATATCCCCCCATAATCCCTTGGAACCGGATATGAAGAATATCCTCGCCGGCCCATCCTTTTCCCATCCCTTCGGCACGGACACCCTCGGCAGGGACGTCTTTTCCCGCGTGGTATACGGCAGCAGAATATCCCTCCTTGTGGGGTTCGTGTCTGTCGGCATAGCGATCCTCATCGGGATCGTTATCGGTGTGGTGTCAGGGTATTACGGCGGCATCATCGACGAAACCTTTATGCGCTTTGTTGACCTCATGATGTGCTTCCCCACGTTCTTCCTTATCCTCGCCGTTATTGCGCTTCTTGAGCCAAGCATATGGAACATCATGATCGTGATCGGCCTTACGCACTGGATGAGCATCTCGCGGCTTATAAGGGCAGAGGTCCTCAGCATGAAGGGCAAGGAATTTGTCCTTGCCGCAAAGGCCCAGGGCCTTTCTGAATCGCGGATCATCTTCAGGCATGTCCTGCCCAACGCCATATCCCCTGTCTATGTCGTTGCGACGCTCGGGATCGGCGGGGCGATCCTGACGGAATCTGCCTTAAGCTTCCTCGGCATTGGAGTGCAGCCACCTACGCCGAGCTGGGGCAATATCCTCACTCAGGCAAAAGATAATATCGAGGTTGCCTGGTGGCTCTCCCTCTATCCCGGGCTTGCCATCTTCTTTACCGTCATGGGCTACAACCTTCTCGGGGAAGGACTGCGGGACGTCTTTGATCCTAGGAGACGGTATCAGACGTAAAGCCGGCTCATGGCAAATCGTATATCGTAGTTCGTATATCGAAATATAAAGTGAAATCCGAAACCCTAATATCGAAGCGCGAAACAAATTAAAATCTTCAAAATACGAAACATAAGAAATATGAATACATGAAAAAGAAAGGCAGGATCAGTTGATCCTGCCTCGATATGTCTATTTCCTCTTTTGCCTCAGGTGGTCTTCGCCAGAATCCAGCATCGAGTATCCAGCATCCGGTTCGCTTGTGCGTTACGCTGCCGGCTTGTCTGCCTGGAGGCGGTCGAGGGTCTC
>JAKQBZ010000045.1 GCA_029559435.1 Deltaproteobacteria bacterium
GATGTCGGCGACCATAACGAAGCATTCAAGGACGCAGGCCACGGCGATCCCGAACACGACGGGATAGAAGGGGAGCTGAAGGGTAGGGGAGACCTCATTCGTTGAATAGAGGTACCACCCGTGCTTGAAGAGGTTCACGCCGGCTATGATAAAAAATGCGATCACCATCAACCGGGTAAAGATATTGACGACGTTGCGCCTTCCTTCAGGAAACCTCTGAACGAGAAAGTCCACATATACATGCGCCCTCATGAACGATGTCATCGGGATGGCAAACCCGATGATGATCCCCCCGGTAAAGGCAACCAGCTCATAGGTGCCCAGGATGGGATGCTTGAAGAGCCTCAGGATCACGTCGAGGGTGGTGAGGAGCATGATAAACGTGAGGCCAATGGCTGCGATCGCGTTCATGAAGCGGCTGATGTTCTTTATGCCCTTGAGATATCCTTCCATCGGGTTCCCTCCTGCGTTGATGAAAGAAGAGGGGAAAGGGTTGTGCGTGAAATGCCTTTCCCCTCCCTTGCTGTGCGCTCTACTTCTCCAGCTTCTTCAGCTCTGCCAGGCAGAAATCCAGCGCCTCTTTCCCCGGCAGCCCCTGTTTCTTCATGTTCTCCACGTATTCGTTCAGCAGAGGCCTGACCAGCGCGGCCCACCTTGCATTCTCTTCCGGTGAAAGCGAGATAACCTTTCTGCCGATCTTTATCATCCAGTCTTTTGACTGCTTGTCGTAAAAATCCCATGCCTCTCCGTTCTTGTCCGCCCACTCCTTGTTGACCTCTCTGAAGATCTTCTGAATATCAGGGGGCAGAGAGTTCCATTTCTGTTTGTTCATCACGACAAAGAAACCCGTGGAATACCCGGCGCCGAAGCTCTGGGTCGAGGCGGCGATAACTTCACCCCACCTCCATCCCTGCGTCGATTCCTGCGGGCCCATTGAGCCGTCCACAACGCCCCTGCTGATGGCATCGTAGGTCTCTCCCATGGGCATGGCGACGGGAACAGCTCCAAGCTTGCCGGCGACCTTTGCAGCCAGGCCCGTGCAGCGGATCTTCTGCCCTTTTATGTCCTCGAGCTTATAGATGGGCTTCTTTGAATGAACGATTCCGGGGCTATGGGCCATAAAGTACATCACCTCTGTCTCGCTGTATTCTTTTGGCTTGAATTTTTCATAGAAGAGGTTGATCAGCTTTGTGGCAGCAACGCCTGTCTTGTAGCCCAGGGGCAGGTCGATGACCTCTGACAGGGGGAATTTGCCCCTCGTGTAGGCCATGCAGGACATGCCCATAGCGGCGATCCCTTTTACGATGCCGCTGTAGGTCTTATCGGCAGCGACGAGCGTGCCGCCTGAGTATACGGTGATCTTTACCCTGCCGTTCGTCCTCTTCTCGATCTCCTTTGCATACGACTCGGAAAGCTTGTTGTTGAAATGCTGGGCAGGCTGGAACTGCGCGTAGGTGAGCTCGATAGGCTTTGCCTGGCTGAACGCCGTTGTTGCCAGGAATGCAACCCCGATGGCCGATAAAAATAAGACCAGGAATATTAGCTTGAAACTTTTCATCATAACCCTCCTTGATTTTTGATTTGTAGAACCTGTTCCCTAATATCTTCTTTGACCACCTCCTTTAAAATACCCCCGCTTTATTTAAAATCGCTCCACTTCCCGTATCTCTCCCTCAGTATCCGGTGCAGGATCTTGCCGGTAGCAGTCCTTGGCATCTCCTCGTCCTTGATAAAATCTATCGTCTTGGGAATCTTATATCCCGCGATCTTGTCGCGGCAGTGATCTATGAGTTCTTTGTCTGTGATCTTTGCGCCTTCATGGGGTATGACGACCGCCTTGACGGCCTCGCCCCATTTCTCATGGGGTATTCCGATAACCGCCACATCTTTGACAGCCGTATGGCTTCCGATAACGTTTTCCACCTCCGAAGGAAAGACGTTCTCGCCCCCGGTTATTATCATATTTGCCTTTCTGTCAACGAGGTAATAGAAGCCGTCGGCATCCCTCCTTGCCATATCCCCTGCCGAGAACCACTCCCCGTGGAAGGCCTTTTGTGTCCTCTCAGGGTCTTTCCAGTATTCCGTGAATATCTCCGGTGTCCGCGCATAAAGCTCGCCCACTTCGCCCTCAGGGACTTCGTTGCCCTCTTCGTCGAGGATCTTGATCCGGTCTGTTGCAGAGACCTCTTTCCCGATGGAGCTGAGCTTCTCCATCTGGCTCTCCGGCTTGAGTATGGTCACCGATCCGGCCTCTGTTGAGCCGTATATCTCATAGAGCTCCGCGCCCTTGAAGTAGTCGATGATGGCCAGCTTTGTGTCCCTTCTGACGGGCGCCGAAGAGCAGAGAAGCTTTCTCATCGAAGAAACATCGTATTTATCCTTGTTTGGGTGGGCGAGCATCATGATGTAATGGGTCGGGACGAGGGAGACAAAGGTGATCCGCTCTTCCTGTATTATCTTCAGAATATCTTCAGGATCGAACGATACAAGGTTGCAGACATAGCAGCTTGCCCCGATATAGGTAAAGACAAAGGAATAGAATACCGAGTTTATATGGCACATGGGCATAACGAGAAGCCCTTTGTCATCGTGCCTGAAGCCGACATCGATAACATTGATGATGAATTCGGCAAGGGTGGCCTCGTGGTTCCTGACAACGCCTTTTGGTTTGCCCGTTGTTCCCGATGTGTACATGATCATCCAGGGGTCTGCCCCGTCAACGGCGGCCGGCGGCTCTGCCGGGGACGCTGCGCCTATCATCTTTTCATAGGATTTCCAGCCGTCAGGGGTTGCGTCAGTCCCGAACAGGATGTAGCTGTCTTGAGGGATATTCAGATCCTGCCTGATACGGTCGATGGTATCGGCGAATTCATGGGCAACGATGAAGGCTTTCGATTCGGAATGGTTCACAATATACTCAATCTCCGGTCCGGCGAGCCTGAAGTTTATCGGCACCGCCACCTGCCCGCCTTTTGATGCAGCGGCGTATACCTCCATCCACTCTATACAATTATAGGCGAGAATGGCGAATTTGTCTCCTTTTCCTACACCGATGGCCGCCAGTGCGTTCGACAGCCTGTTCGACCTGTCGTTCCATTCCCTGAAGGTAAGCTGGCGGAACTTGTCTTTTACGGCAACCTTGTCAGGAATATTCTGCGCCTGCACGGCCATGATCGTGCCTGCAGGCAACCATTTACTCTTCAGCATCTTACCCCTCCTTTGTAATCATCAGCAGCAAACAAAAACAGGCTAAAGCTTAGGCTGAGGTTAAGCAGCCGAGGTTTTTCTCAACCTTAGCCTCAACCTGATTCTTCTCGCTTTGTGCTATGCTCATTTCTTAAATACCGGAGCCCTTTTCTCCATAAAAGCGGCCACGCCTTCTTTGGCTGCCCCGGTGCAGGCAATCTCACCAAAGCCACGGTAGCCGATCTCAAGGGCATCGGAAAAACGTTCTGCCCCGGCCCCTTTTTCCACTGTCTTGATAATGATGGAGATGGACTCCTTGCTTAAAGCGAGCTTGCCGGCCATAGGATTTTCCGGCATCTCCATCTTCGGTATGTCCACTTTGCCGTCGGGAATCCTTTTGATCCTTCCCGAAAGGTTGCTTACCTCCCTGATGGCTTCTTCGATCATTTCATAATAGCTGCCCGCTACCTTGCTCACCATGCCTGTCTCCAAGGCCTCTTTCACGTTGATCGGCCGTGCAAGACAGAGCATCTCATGGAAGAGCCCTGCGCCCTTGGGCCACTTACGATAGGGAACGATCGTCCCTCCTATGGCGGGCAATATTCCAAGCATGACCTCGGGGAATTGAAATCTCGCGTTTGCCGTGGCGACCATGCTGTGGCAGCGGATCGCCAGCTCTAATCCCCCGCCGAGCGCCACGCCGTTAATTGCGGCGACGATCGGCTTCCCGAGCTGGTCCATGTAAGGCTGTACCTTTGCCCAGTCCCGGGCTGCCTGGGTGCCCCTTTCTATGTCGCCAAGCATGTCGGGGAAGGTGCCGATGTCGGCGCCGGCTGAAAATGCCGCTGTGCCGTATCCGGTCAGGACAAATCCTTTTGTGTTCGGATCGTTTTCGTACTCTTTCAGCAACGCAAGGATCTCATTGTTCAACTCTTCGCGGATCGCGTTCATTGCCTGCGGACGCCTTATAGTCATGATCTTTACGCCGTCGATCTCATCCAGGAGGATATACCGCCTGAAGTTTTGATAGTCTTTATAGGGCCTTTTTGCCCCCGGGAAACCGCTCTTCTCCGACCGGAATTTGTTTATGACCTGGTCTACCCTGGCTTCGCCAATATCGAGCATGATATCCATAGGCCCCTTATTGAATCCAAGGGCAACCTGGCAGCCGAAGGTAAGGTCTTCCGGCGTTCCGATGCCACGGTCAACGATATCGAAAGACTGCGAGAAGAGAACCCCCAGCAGCCTGTCCCTGATCATGTCTTTTTTGTCTTCCGGCACGTCAGGTGCGCTGCCAGGTTTCTTCGTCTCCCATGGCTGTGTGGACTTCAGGGAAGGCGAGGGCAGGTAATGGCTCCCTTCTTCCATCTGCAGGGTATTTCCTGCAAAGACGACATCGCCGCCCTTCGTTGTATTCAATGCCCGGAACGGCCCTTCTGAAGAAAATTCTTCAGCGACGTGGTCTATCATGGCGGCAGCAGCGTTATCGAGAAGGTAGGCCGCCTCATTGCACCAGTTGTTCCATATCCGTCCCAGCATCAAGCAGGCTGCATTACCCGTTACCATTGGCGTTTTCCCTGTCATGGCGAAGACCCATAAGAGGTAATCCACTGCTTCCCGGCCGGTCTTTTCCCACGCGGCCAGCTCTACCAGTATGCTTCGCCAGGCAGGTGCGAAGAAATGTACCACCGCCGCCCTTGCCGGATTTTTCATCTCAGCAAAGATCCGGTCGGGCGGGAATAAACTGGTATTTGAGACAATGATGGCAGATGGGCTGACAACTGCTTCGACCCCGGAGAGGGCCTCTTTTTTAAGGGAGGCATCTTCAGCCAGCGCTTCAATAACCAGATCGGCATTCTTGATCTCGTTGAAGCCGGTCGTATAGACAACGTCGTTAAGGATCCTTTGCCCCTGCTCTTCCTTGATCTTTTTTTTGTCCACGGAATTTTTTACGTAGCCGGCGAACTGCTTCTCGGCGCTTTTTAATGTTTCTCCTTCGGCATCCACAAGGATGAGCCTCATATCCGGAAGAGAGCTTTTAAGATAGTACCCTATGTCAACGCCGGCAGTCCCGGCTCCTATCACCGCTGCTTCACGGGGAAGGGGCCTGGCGGGTTTTAACAGTAACGGGTTCGCAAGGGAATTATAAGGTCTTCTTTTTGCATCCATATTCAATCTCCCGCAAGATGTGCTTTTTTGTTATGGGGCATGGCTTGATCGTAAAAGGAATCATGTTATCCTGCATTACTATATGCAAATATGATGAGAATATAACTGATATCTGTCGACAGTATACAATTATGCAAAAAATTGTCAAGGAAAAATATTAAAAAAATAATATCTAATAATAATCATATAAAACAACGTATTGAATAACAGCAACGATGAACGGATCGGTTTCTGATATGCTCGATAGGATAAATAAAATATTCGTTTTTTATAATAAAATACCTAATTTTTTGCTTGACAATTCTTCCAGTATTGTATACTGTCGACATATATAACAAAAAATATTATAGTCAGATGGTAATATGAACAACACAAAAGATGATTTTCAGCCTGCATTGCTTTTGCACGATCAGATATTTCAGCACCTCAGGGAACAAATAATTAAAGGAAAGTTCGAAGAAGGCAAAAGGCTGAACGAAGTAAACCTGCAGAAGATGTTCAGGACGAGCCGCACCCCTATCCGCGAAGCATTTCGCCGCCTCGAGGCAGAAGGCTTTGTAGAATTTCTCCCCCGGAAGGGGGCCTTTGTCAGGTCGATTTCGCTGGAGAACCTGAGAGAGGCTACCGAGGTAAGGGCTTCGATCGAAGGGCTGGCGATAAGGCTGGCCATGCGCAACGTTACCCCTGACCACCTTGCCGCGCTGGCGCAACTCCTCGACGATATGGACGAGGCATATAAGAGGCGCAGTATTGAAAGATACACAGCGCTCCACTTCCGTTTCCACAGGTACATCGTAGAAATGAGCCGGAATCAAACTCTGCTGCGTCTCTACGTGAGCATAACAGAGCCATTTGTGACGAACCGGATCACGTCAATGTACTTTAAGAAGCTGCCGCGCTATAAAAAGGTGAGTCACCGCAAAATATATGAGCTCCTTGCGTCAGGCAAGGAATCAAAGGCAAACCGCTTGATAGAGCAGCACATCATGAACTTGATCAATTCGATCGA
>JAKQBZ010000056.1 GCA_029559435.1 Deltaproteobacteria bacterium
CATGCACCCCTTGAGCCAAGGCCTTGTTCGCCGCTGGAGGTGCGGTTCCCCTACCTCTCAAGCCTCGGGCTCGTCGAAGAGGAAGAGGTCGCGAGGCCGCACAACATCCTCCTTGTCCCCTATACCCCCTTTCTCATCTACCTCCCGGCAAGAAAAATAGCTTAAACCCGGATAAGTCATTAGCACAGTGTCGGGCTCTCCTTTAGCAAACCGTCGTGAGGCAATGAACCCTGTAAAATGTAAAAGGTAAAAGGTAAAATGTTTAAAACTTCTCATGCTTTACTCTTCAAGGATTGTTTCTTTTGTCTCTTACCGTTCACCTTTCACTGCCTTTATACAGTGTGTTTGTAAATGGGAATCTACAGCGAGTTCACGAGCGAGAAGGGGAGTCTCTCCGGGCTTATGCCCGAAGAGGGGGCGACGTGAACCCCTGGAATAGCAGTCCCGGAGCCATGCTCATCCTTATGGAGGATCCTGGTTTATGATCTTTTTTCTGACGGGTATCACGGCCTCCGGAAAGTCCCGCAGGTGCGCTTCTATGGCCTTGTCGGGAACGGCCCTGTCCAGCCTTATCCTCTGGATCAGCAGAAACAGCGTCAGGGGAAGAAGCACGATGAAGATGCCTGCCCAGAATAGGCTGTATTCACCGATGATGAACGTGACGGAGAGGTTGAAGATGACGACGCTGAAATAAAGGGCGGGACCCGGAAGGTACCTCCAGGCGCATGCGATACAGAAGCGGTCTTTCACCCTTTTTGAGGTCAGGAGCCGGTCGATGAGCTGCAGGGCATAGATGAGAAAAAACCCGACGACGAACCAGCCGATAAAATTCGAAACGGGGATGCCGAAGTAAAACCCTTTTTCCGCATACCCGTATATTTGTCCAAGGAACCACCTGCTGCCCTGCAAGGCCACCGGGTCTATGATGACGTCCAGGCACATGCAGAAAAGCGCGCCGAGAAGCCGCACCTTCATGGAGTGCCTGATCGCGTTGTTTTCCAGAAGATAGATGCCGCGAAGCCTTATGGCGGGGCTCAGCGCAAAAAGGGCCAATGAGTACGACGCATAGGAAAGGAAAACGAAGCTCATGGAATCCATGAAAGGTATGCCCAGCACCCAGAGCTCCCTGCCCTGGGTTGTATGGATGTAATAATAAAGGCCGTAGGGGATGCCGTTGTGTATGGAGGAGTATTCTGATGCCCAGGCGATGCAGTACCCTGCTGCGGCGAAGAGGAGCGCCCGCTTGAAGCCGAGATGGAGCGTGCAGGCAAAGAAATAGACAAGCAAAAAGGCGACAAAATAAGGCCGTAATATTATTGTGCCTACGATCTGGTCAAAAAGACCCATCAGTTACCGGGGCTTGCGTCGCCCCCTCCACAGGCAAAGCCCGTGGAGCCTCCCCCTCGCGCTCAAGAATTCGCTACAGAATACTTTATCTAATAAATCTTCGCCCATCGTTCTATTACCGGGGCTTGCGTCGCCCCCTCTATGAACCAGCAGTCAGCCCTCAGCATACAGCAGTCAGCTAAAATAAAAGGGCTTCTGGCTGATCGCTGACAGCTGAAAGCTGATGGCTGGCAATATCCAGTATCCAGAATCAAGCATCCGGTTTACCATGAGCTATCAGCTATCGTATATTCCACCACATCATCCGCAGCATTTTGCGGGGGTCGGAAAAGCACTCGCCCATGGCGGCCGGCTCAAAGCCGCTATGGACCATGCAATCCCTGCACCGCGCGTCCCTGCCGGGCCCGTACGCTTCCCATTGCGTCTTTTCCATAAGCTCGGAGAACGATCCGTAGTATTTGTCGGTGATGAGGTAGCAGGGCGACTTCCAGCCGAAGGGGTTGCGGGTCGGGCTCCCCCAGGGCATGCAATTCATCTCTCCTTTCCCCTCCAGGAAATCGAAGTAAAGGGGCGTGCCGGTCATGGGCAGGCCGCGGAACCTCCGGCGCATCTGTCCGAACACTTTCGCCACCTCTTCCTTCTTGAGGAAGATGTCATCCGCTACGCTCTCGTAGCCGAAAGCGGGGGAGACCAGGATGCCGTCCACTCCAAGCGTCCCGAGGAGAGAGAAGAGCTCTATCAGCTCGTCCGTATCGGTCCACTTGTAGATGGAGGTGTTTGTCCATACGCGGAATCCCTCTTTCTTCGCAGCCTTCAGCCCATCGATGACCCTCCCGAACGATCCAGGCCTTCCGGTGATCCGGTCGTGTGTCCCCTCCATGCCGTCAACGTGGAAGCTGAACGTCAATCGCCGATGAGGGGCATAGGTACTGACGAAGGTATCGGCGAGAAGCCCGTTCGAGCAGAGATAGATGTATCGTTTCAGGCGGATCAGCTCTGAGATCAGCTCCTTCAGGTCTCCGTAAAGAAGCGGCTCTCCGCCTGTTACCGTGACCACCGGCGCGTTCGATTCAACGACGGCATCCAGGCATTCGCGAAGGGTAAGGTCCGGCAACCGCTCTTTCGAGTCGAGCCTTATCCTGTCGCAGCCTGCGCAAGCGAGGTTGCACCGGTGCGTCGGCTCAAGCATCAGTACAAAAGGATATCTCCTGCGTCCCTGGAAAAGGTTCTTAAGGAAGTATGCTGTAAGCTCAGCAGAGAGTCCGGGCGAGAAACGCATGGTGCGCAGATCAAGGCTTCGCGGCCTTAATCCCCTTTTCATTGATGAAATGCAGCGCCTCATCGAAGGCGTCGAGCGAAAGGTGGGTATTCTTGCACGGCCCTTCGGGCCTCAGGTTCGGAATGGCAAGGACATGCACCTTCTCTGCCACGTCCCTGATGCCGCTGATAAGGTCCCTCTCGCAGGCAACGGCAAGGATGAGAGAAGGCCTGTATTGACTGATGGCCTTCCTCGCCTCTTCGCCTCCCGCGGCGGTTACGATCTGCACATCCTTTCCATGCACCCTCTCTGCGATCTGCTGCCTTGCCTCCCTTTGCAGGCATCTCGGGAGGAGGATCAGAAGCGTGTTGGCGTTTATCTCGCGCGCGTGGCTTTCTACTACCAGGTTATGGGCCTTAATGAAGGAGTTGCCGACCCTGTCCTTGCTTATACCCAGCTTTGGCCCGAGCCACATGCTTTTCGAGAGAAGGGAAAGCAGAAGCTTTTCAGTCAGGGCATAAGGAAAAACAGACGTGCGGAATTTCAGCATCAGTATGGTTTCCGCTGCGGCGAGCATAAAAATGATCGCGGCGAGCACAAGGGCCAGCCATTCGATAAGATCGGAAGAGAGGGGGATGAACTGCTCGATCCTGGGTTTTGCCAGATACCACCCGACCCATATGCATGCTATAACGATGAGGACGGACCCTATGGCAAGGGCAAAGAACGTGCCCGGCTTTTCGTCGATCTCGCCCTCTCCGGGCCGCGTCGTGCCGTCCCAGTCGAGCCACTCGTCGCCGAGCTTTCTGTCCTTCTTTTCGGTCTTTGCATCGGGCTTTTTTTCATCCATGAACATCTCCTGAGGAACGGGGCGGTGCGTAGCCGCTCCTCCTGAACCATTCTATCGCACTTTGAGCTGCTTTTTCAACGGGACTTTGCGCCATCCCCAGTTTCTGCACTGCCTTGGAGCAGTCGAAGAACATGTAGTGCCGGGCCATGCGTACGCCATCAAGCGGGATCGCGGGCGCCTTTCTCCCGCAGAGCCTCGAGAAGGCCTGATCAATGAAGGCGATGCAAAGCACCGGAGCGTAGGGGAGTTTCCATTGGGGAGGCTTCTTCCCTGTCAGACGGGCCAGAAGATGCAGGAATTCCTTCAAGGTAATGTTTTCGTTTCCCAGTATGTAGCTTTCCCCGACGGTGCCTGACTCCGATGCGAGCACGTGGGCCTCTGCCACGTCTTCGACATCGACAAAGTTGAGCCCCGTATCCAGGTATGCCGGCATCCTTCCATTAAGAAAGTCGACTATTATCTTTCCGGTGGGCGTAGGCTTCCTGTCCATCGCGCCTATAGGGGCGGTAGGCTTGACGATCACCACGGGGAGGCCCTTTGCGATAAATTTCTGCACCTCCTCTTCGGCGAGGAATTTCGATCTCTTGTAATGTCCCGCCAGGTCCTGGAATCTGGCCGGGGTCTCCTCGCTGCCCTGCTTGCTTCCTGTTGCAGGCGCCAGTATCCCCGCGGTGCTGGTGTAGACGACCTTTGCAACGTTGCCTTCCATCGCCCCCTGCATGACATTTACCGTGCCCTGAACGTTTATGGCATACATCGTCTCCGGATCAGGCACCCACAGCCTGTAATCGGCGGCCACATGGTATACCTGATCGCAGCCTTTCATTGCCTTCAACACCGCGCCGTAATCCCTGATATCCCCCGTCGCCGGTTCCACATCAAGGGCGGCAAGGAAGGCAGTGTCCGAGCTGTTCCTGACAAGGGCGCGCACGGCGAGCCCCTTTTTCCTGAGCGCTTTCGCAACGTGGCACCCGATGAACCCGGTAGCCCCTGTCACCAAAGCCCTCGCCATTATTCTGCCTCTGTGGTATAGACGAAGGTGCCCTTCTCCTTCGGCTGCCAGAGGAATTTTCCGAGCGCCATCAGG
>JAKQBZ010000064.1 GCA_029559435.1 Deltaproteobacteria bacterium
CAAATGTGATCAGCATGGCTCTCCTATTTCAACACCCTTTCAATATACTGGCCGGTTCTCGTGTCGATCCTGACCGCATCGCCTTCCTCTACGAAAAGAGGCACCTGGATCGTGTAGCCCGTTTCCAGCAGCGCCGGCTTCGTAGCGTTCTGGGCCGTATCGCCTTTGATGCCGGGCTCTGTCTCTACGACCGTCAGGACGACAAAATTCTGGATCTCCACGCCTATAGCCTTTCCCTTATAGAAGAGTATCGTTAGCACAAGGCCGTCTTTAAGATAATTTTTTGTATCGCCGAGGCTCTTTTCGTTCACGAAAAGCTGCTCATAAGTATTCTCGTCCATGAAATAGTAGTTTTCTCCCTCCTTATAGAGGAATTGCATCTGCTTTTCCTCCATTTCGGGAACCTCTGCCTTGTCGCCTGACCGGAATGTTCTGTCGAGGACGTTTCCGCTGATAAGGCTTTTCAGGCGAGTTCTTACAAAGGCCCCGCCCTTTCCCGGCTTCACATGCTGAAAATCAACTATCACAAAGGGCTCATCGTCCTGGAGAATCCTTAACCCTTTTCTGAACTCCGATGTTGAAACAACCATCATATCCTCCTTAGCGTATCTTTTTTGATCTTTGTCATGATCTGCGGTCCCCGGGCCGTTAAAAGCACCATGTCTTCCAGCCTGACGCCGCCAAGTTCAGGGATATAGATGCCCGGCTCTATGGTTACCACCATGTTTTCTTCGAATACCCCTTCGCTGCTGCTGTTGATCGCAGGCGCTTCATGAACCGCTATGCCGACGCCGTGCCCGACCCCGTGCCTGAAGAAGTCGCCATAGCCGGCATCCTTGATAAATCCCCGGACCATGCCGTCGAGCTCCCTGATGGAGAGGCCCACTTTAATGTTTGCCAGGGCAAAGATCCTGGCGTTATTAACAACTGAGAATATTTCCTTCAGCGTATCGTTTGTTTTGCCTATCGATATGGTGCACGTTTCGTCGCTGCAGTACCCGTTCACCTGGGCGCCAAAATCGATAATGACCGTCTCGCCCTCCATGATCGGCTTGTTTGTAGGCTCAGCGTGTGGAAGCGCTGCCCTCGGCCCCGAGGCGACGATCGTATTAAAAGAGGGGCAATCGGCCCCCAGCCTTCTCATGGTAAAATCAAGGTCGTTGGCAACCTCTTTTTCCGTTTTGCCCTGATGAAGCCTTTCAAGGACCTCTGTGAAGGCATTGGTGGCGATCCGGACCGCCCTCATAATAGACTCGATCTCTTCCGGGCCCTTGCACTTCCTTATCTCCTCGATCCTGTTGCCCAGAGGCACGAAGAGGACATCCTGAAGCGCATCCTTCCATATCTGGTACATATTGAAGGTCGTATGGAAACTGTCAAAGCCCATCTTTTTTATCCCGTGCTCCCTGCATAGCTCCAGGAGGCTTTGCTTTAAAAGTTTTATCTCTACGACCTGTATGCCCTGCGTTGCCTCCCGCGCATACGTTATGTACCGGAAGTCGGTCAGGAGGAACAGCCCCTTGCGGGTGACGGCAAGCGTACCCTCGGAGCCCCTGTACCCTGTCAGGTAGAAGATATTTTCCATGCCTCTCAAAACGCAGGCATCCAGATCCATGTCCTCAATGATATTGAGAACCATTGCAATCCTATTGTCTCTCATGTTCTTACCAGATCTTCTTTTTCAGAACTTTTTTAAATCCGGTGGTTTTGCCTTTTGCCTTCAATTCCTTTTTCAGGGCTGCACGCCTTTGCCTGTATACGTCATTGGAAGGCTCTTTCCTGATAAGCTCGTCGTAAATGCCTATGGCTGTTTCTATATATCCCTGCTGCAGGTATATGTCTGCAAGGGTTGGAGACAGGATATTCTGGTGATCCATAGGGGATAGTTAAAAGAATATCACCGTAAAAATCAAGCTAAATCGTATGTATACGGCCAATGGCATAGGGCTCGCAGCTCATGGCAACTGCTTGAAAACACTAAACCAATTGCGTTTTGTAGAATATTCCGAAAGGCATGCAGGAGGTGATGACCTCCCTGGCCGGCGTTGCGTTCAACAGCGCCCCGGCGAGCTTCAGCGCCTCACCCCTTGATGCCAGCGCATCGAACTTGTTCAAGACAATAGTGCACGGTCTTTCTTCGACGCCTTTCAGCAGGATATCCCTGGAGAAAAAACGTAAAAATAGATCCGGGCTGACAGCCTCGTCAGCCTTTATATCTGTTCTGCCGCAGCAGAGCTCCCACCTGAAGACCTTTTCCCTGACCGTGCCGGAGAGGCTGTCAAGGCCGGCTATGACATATATTGACTCTGAACAAGGCGGTATCACCGGTTCATATTCTGCAGGGTACTTCAGGGGAAGCCTTTTTGAACCATCGGCCTCTATGAGGACAAGATCAAAGAGCTTGCCCAGTATATCAATTTCATCAAACGTGATCGCCGTCAGTTTCCCGTTCTCAAGCGACCTTCCTATTCTGAGATATGGCGGCATGCCCGGCCTGTCATAAAGGCCTTTTTCTGTAAGGATATAGGGTGCTTTGACAAAGATCTTTGTCGTCGTTGTGAGCGCAACCCTTTTGCCTTGTTTTACCGCTCCGGCTGCGAGGTATTCGATGAGGCTTGTCTTGCCGCCGGCGCCGACAAATGTCACGAACCTTTTATCGAGGATATCGTTGAGAGGGTCAATCCTTTGAATGCGCAACATATGGCAGAGACCTTATCCTTTTAATGATTGCAAGGGCCCTGTCTTTGTCGCGTTCCATAACGGAAATCGAGGCATAGCCCTTCTGGAGTATGAAAAGGCCGTCGTACGCCGTATCTTTATATTCTTTTATGGTATGGCCGATGCCTTCTTTGTCGAGAGCATCCCTGATCATGTCCATCTCAAAGATGCTCTCAATAACGTGAACCTTAACCCATCTATTTGAGTGCATTTCCTTTCTGGGGCGTGGTTTTCTCCGCCGGCCCTACCCAGATCTCAACTTCGGTCTGGAAAGCGCCGCGCGACATTTTTATATTGCACGTCTTGTCCTCTTTCTGGTAATTAAGCACCACGTCCTTGTAGCGGAAACTGTTGATGTACCTCCACCCGTTTTTTGCCATGTTGATCTTGAAATAGTTTTCGAGGGACTGCATCTCTACGTTGCCGTTAAAAAACATTACCCCTGCCCTCATGGAGGGGTTTTCGTAAATAAAGCTATGCTCGGGCACATAGGTCAGCTCCTTCGGAACGGGGATGTCCGGAAAGCCGTAGAAGGCCTGGTTGAGAGCTTCCTGCCTGGGCTGAGCCGCTTCCTCGGAAGCCTTGGACCCCTTGAACATTGCGCATCCTGAGAATGCCAGCAGCATGATAAATAATAGAATGAAAATCTTCTTCATGTATTCCCTCCCTCATTTTTTCTTTCGAGATACGCATATGCACTGTGGTTGTGGATGCTCTCGAAATTCTCGGCCTCTATTGCAAACCACGTGATATTTGTATCCTTTGACAGCATCTCCGCAATATCCCTTACGACGTCTTCGACGAATTTTGGGTTTTCGAACGCCTTTTCGGTAATGAACTTTTCGTCTTCCCTCTTAAGAATAGAGTATACATCAGTGCTCGCACAGCTTTCTATGACATTGATCATGTCTTCGATCCAAAAAAATTTTTTAAAGCTTACGTCCAGCCTCGCCTCTCCCCTCTGGTTATGTGCCCCGTATTCGCTGATCTCTTTCGAGCAGGGGCACAGGGTGTTGATCGGGACAGAAACGGATACGATAAATTCTTTCATCCTGTTCTGGTTGTCCATGAAGCCTGAAAAGCCGCAGTGGTACTCGAGAAAGCTCTGGGTTTTCGAGACCGGCGCTTCCTTTTTCATAAAATAGGGAAACTTTACGATCATATGGGCGGATTCGGCATTGAGCCTCTCCTTCATCTCCTTCAGTATGCCGGGGAAGTTCCTCATGTTGATCATGTTTTTGTTTTCGTGGAGGATCTCGACAAACCTGCTCATATGGGTGCCTTTATAATTGTGGGGCAAGTTGACATACATGTCTATGGTCGCGATGGTGTGCTGAAAGCCGTTCACTTTGTCCATTACCACGATCGGGTACTTGACATTCTTTACGCCGACCTTGTCGATCTCTATCTTTCTTGTGTCTTCCATGCTTTGAACGTCTACCATGTCTGCCTTAGATGCCATATGCCGCATACGCCTTCTCTGATTCCCACACCCTGACCTCTTTCAGAGAAATGTTCTCCTCGCTGATAATTTTTTGGATCTCCTCGTAGATATACATCGCTACGTATTCTGCAGAGCTTGCCCTGTTGGCAAAAAAACTGACCTCATTAATGTATTTATGATCAAGCCTTTCCAGGACGTCGTGAAGGTATCCCTTGATGACCTTAAAATCCACAAGGAGGCCGTCATCGCCGAGTTTTTCACCTGCAACAAGGACTTCGACGACAAAGTTGTGTCCATGGAGCTCTTCGCATTTTCCCTTGTAGCCTTCCAGCCGGTGTGCAGCAGCAAAGGAGTCTTTGACGCTCAGCGTAAACATTACCATAATCTATCGTCTGAGGAGTTTAAAGTCAATAGAAAGGGCCGGGAGGAGCAGAGGGTGAGAAGAGCAGAGGGTGAGAGGATGGCCGCTCGTCGCCGGTTACTTGATACTGGTCTGGACAAGCATCGAGTATCGAGGAACAAGGTCTTCGCTGCAGCGTTTTATTTTTGTTTCTTGATGGCCTTTTTTATGATCACAAATCCGTTTGTCGGACCGGGAACGGCCCCTTCCACGAGAAGTATGTTCGTGTCGCTCCGTACATCCACGACCTTCAGGTTTTGTACCGTTACCTTTTTTGCGCCCATATGCCCCGGCATCTTCATGCCTCTCATGGTTCTGCCAGGGGTCATGTTCTGGCCTATAGAACCGCCGTGCCTGAAGAACTCGTGGCTGCCCCGCGAAGCCGGAGCACCGTGGAAGCCATGCCTCTTTATTACGCCTGCGAAGCCCTTTCCTTTCGATGTGCCGGTGATGTCGACGAACTCCCCGGGCTCAAACATTTCTACGGAAAAGGTTGAACCCACATCCTGCGCATCCAGATCTTCGGGGGCGACCCTGAATTCCCGCAGTATTTTTGCAGGCTTTGCGGATACTTTATTAAAATGCCCCATGAGGGGCTTGTTGACGCGCTGCACCTTCCGGATCTCTTCAAAGCCGCACTGGAGGGCGGCATATCCTTCTTTTTGAGGGCTTTTTTTCTGCACAACATAGCAGGGCCCTGCCTGTATCACTGTAACGGGTATCATGCCGCCGTGCTCATCGAATATCTCGGTCATGCCGATCTTTTTTCCTATAAGTCCGATTCCCATTGCTGCACCTCCAAAAAGTATAACAGCATAGTAGAAAACGCCTTCAAAGTCAAGTTCTTTGATATTTTTCCGGTTTTTTACAAAAAAAGCTTAATTTTTCAGCGATTTGTTCGAAAATTTATTTAGATTGCCATGATGAACCTAACCGTTCGAGATACCCTGTTGCAGAAGGCCACTGATTTAAAGGTTATCCCTACGCTGAATGGCATCATCAACAAGGTATTCCATATCCTGGGCAACAAAAATTCATCCTTTAATGACCTCTGCAATGTTGTGCAATACGATCAGGCCATCTCGTCAAAGATCATCAGCATTGCCAACTCGGCTTATTACAGCAGGGGAGTTGAGATCTTCCACCTTCAGCGCGCCATGCTTACAATAGGCTTTGAAGAGATCAAGGGCATTGTGACAGCCCTTTTATTTATGGATAATATATTGAAAAAGCTCAAGCTGAAGGAAGAGGACCTCTTCGGCCTCTGGAAACATTCCATCGAGGTTGCCTGCGCCGCCAAGATCCTTTCGGAGAGAATGCTCATTGAAGATCCTCCGAAAGCATACACGGTGTCGCTGCTCCACGATATCGGAAAGATCGTCCTTTATCTCGGCGTCGAGGACTACGGGGCGTTGCTCCGTGATGCGGAGACGAACAGGCAGGATGTAAGCGTTCTGGAGAAGGAAAGGTTCGGCATAGACCACCAGGAAGCAGGGTATATTATCTCCGTCAAGTGGAAGTTCCCCGAAGATTTTGCTCATGCCATCCGCTATCACCACGAAAAGGGGTATGCCGGCAAATATGCATCTCTTATCAACATAGTGAAAGCTGCCGACCAATTCTTTCTTTCTCCCGGGAACGTCAGCACAACCGAAGGCCTTATCCTCCAGAAAGAAAGAGGCTCTATTACCCGCGAGATGGAAAAGATCATGAACTTTTTACAGCTGGCATAGTATGAGAAGAGACGAGCTCAAATCTGAATCATTAAAAGTACAATGGAATTTTTATGAGAGGGCTGTCAATAACTATTCCATTATCATGCGGATCATGAACGGCATCGATAACTCCGAAGGCCTCGTCAAGCGCATGCCGAAGGTGTTTGTAGAGGAATCCTTTTTCGATATGTGCAAGGTTATACTGGAGGGAAACGGCTCTGTCCGCGAGGGTTTCTACAGCATAGACGGCACAGAGGACGATATAAACGGCAGCAGCGTCCTGACGAAATATGCCAACTGCACTGCGCCGGCGATCATGGATGATGCATTCGGCTACGGCGTTGTTTATGTCTATCCCCTCAGGAAGGGCGTCAGGACCATCGGCTTTATGCTCCTCGGCAGAAAATACTATATGGATATCGAATTGAGGTTCCTGAGGGAACTGGAGATCGTCTGCGAGATCTATAACAAAGCCCTGATATTGAATACCTACGGCCATTATCTTCAGCAGGATAGCGAGGAAAAGACCACTTTCGAGCATATCGTGGACGGATCCCCCGATGCCTTTATGCTTGTCGATAAAGACGGTTTTGTCTGTTATGTCAACGAAAAGGCAAAGAGTGAATTTGAGACACAAAAAGGCTTCCTCACTGGCGAAAGAATCGACAAGGTCATCCCGGGCTTGACGGACGAACTATTCGGAAAAGATGACCCGCTCTGCGGAGAAGTGGTCTATAAGTCAGGCAATGCGTACAAGATATTCACGATAGAGCGCTTCCCTGTTCGTGCAGATAAAGGCGCCGGGGGATTATGGGGAGTTATTTTCAAGGATGTCGCAGAGCAGGCGATCGGGAAAGAAGAGCACCTGCTGCGCGAAAAGATGGGCAGCGTGGGCATGCTCGCCGGCGGCATCGCCCATGATTTCAACAACCTTTTAACAGGGGTATTGGGGTATTCTTCGTTGATGAAAAATTTTCTCGCCGACAATCCGGCCTTGTTCCGGTACGCAGAGGCCATTGAGCATTCCGCGCAGAGGGCTTCCAAGCTGACGCAGCACCTGCTCAATTTTTCAAGGAGGCAAAGAAAGACAACCGGTATTGTCCTCCTCAACGATCTCCTCGAGGATATTATGTACCTGTTGAAGGAGAGCTTTAAAGAGATAGAGATCGAAAAATCCTTCGATCCTGCCATACCTCCTATTAAGGGAGACGAAACGGAGCTTCAGAATGTTTTTCTCAATCTCTTTGTAAATGCGAAAGATGCCATGGAAGGCAAAGGCTCTTTGCGCGTGAGGACCGAGCGGAGGGACTATGGCAATAGCGGGGAATTTGCCCTTATTGAGATCGAAGACACCGGGGCAGGGATCGATGAAAAATTGCGGCAAAAGATATTCGAGCCCTATTTTACGACCAAAGGAAGCTCTTCAAACCTGGGCATGGGCCTCTACCTCGTTGATAAGGTTATCAGGGGGCATGGCGGCTTCATTGAGGTGGAAAGCAGCGAAGAGAAAGGAACAAAATTTTGCCTTCACCTGCCTTTGCCGTCAGGCAGGATAAAGGAAAAAACCGCGCAGGAGCATAAGCAGGACATTGAGGTCATCAAAGGGAAGACAGTCCTTGTTGTCGATGATGAAGAGATAATACGGGAACTTCTGAAAAGAACGCTTTCGGAGGCCGATGTCAGGGTGCTGGAGGCGGGGAATGGCCTGGATTGTTTGAAGATATTTCAGGAGCGCATTGATAAGGTTGATGTTATTATTCTTGATATGATCATGCCCGGGCTGAAGGGCGAAGATGTTCTGAAGAAGATCAGGGAGATCCGCCCCGATGTTATTGTGATCATCGCAAGCGGATTCATGGGCGACGAGCAGCGGGTTAAGCTTAAAGAATACAAACCTGACGGGTTTCTTGATAAGCCTTTTTCGGATAGGGATATTGTCAGGTCAATCGTAAAGGCCTTTTCAAAGTAGGTCCTCCCTTTTTTTCCACCGCCTGTGAGAAGCTACCGCGAATCTATGTGCCTCGTCTCTCATCCGGAGTATCTCCTTGAACACAATCGAAGATTTTGATAACGAGAGTGGATTTTTGCGAAAAGGCATGTAGATGAGGTCTTCCATCCTCTTTCTGCGCTGCCCTTTGGCAACGCCGATGACATCGCTGTTGACGTTCAGGGTTTTGAATATTTTCACTGCCGCCGACAGTTGCCCCTTGCCGCCGTCTATAATGCACAGGTCAGGGAGAGGGGCGATCCCAGGGTCTGTCAGCCTTCTCCGCAGGGTCTCCCCTATCATTGCCACATCATCCATGGATGGAGCATCCCTGATGTGGAAGACCCTGTAGGACCTTTTCGCCGCCCTGAATTTCTCGAATACCACCATAACGCCCGCAGGATGTTTGCCATGCCCGTGCGAGATGTCATAGACTTCGATCCTCTCCGGGATTTTTTTCAGGTGAAGGGTGTTTTTAAAGGCCTCTTCTTTGGGGACCGGCTCGGCCTCGTGAAGATTTTCAAGGGCGAGCTTCAAAAGCGCGCCTGCAGATTCTTTGTGCTGTCCATATATCCTCACGGGGCTGTTCTTTTTATCCCTGAGATATGCTTCAAGAAGCTTTAAGTCCCCTGCCTCTTCTGAAACGATGATCTCTTCGGGGACCGGCCTGGAGCTGTAGTACTGGAACAGGAAGGACGCAGAGACCTCATGCAGGGCAGCTGCGACGCAGGGCTCCCTGAAGGCCTTTTTTGCGATGAGCACCCCCTTCTTGAAGCTGAGAAGGACAATGTGGATATTCCTGTCTCCCCCGGAAAACGCCCACACGTCCCTGTCTTTGCCGAAGTGCTCATGGACGCTTTGCCTCTCCGTCATGCCTTTCACAGCGAGGTATCTTTCCTTGAGAACCTGCGCCTCCTCGAACTTCCACGAGGCGATCGAACGGGCTATCCGCTTTTCGAGCTCCCTGAGGAGCCTTTCTCCTTTTCCGGAGAGGAAATCTTCAAGTTCGGACACCATGTTGCGGTATCCGGCATCATCAATGTTTTCGGTGCAGGGCGCGAAACATTTACCCAGTTGGGAAAGGATACACGGCCGTTTCCGCTTTTTGAATACGCTGTCCTTGCACCTTCGCACGGGGTAGTGATCCTGGATCAGCTTCAGCACGTCTTTTACATCTCTCGAATGGGGGTAGGGGCCGAAGTAAAGGGCGCCGTCATCTTTGATCTCCCTTGTCAGGTAGAGGGCGGGATACCTGTCGTTGACCGTAAGCTTCAACGAAATATAGCTCTTATCGTCCTTAAGGTTTATGTTGTAGCGCGGCCTGTTCTCCTTGATGAGATTATTCTCCAGGAGAAATGCCTCTTTTTCATTCTTTGTGAGGAAGGTCTCGACCTCTTCGGTCTTATCAACGAGCCGCTGCGTTTTGACGTCCCTCTTTGTTTCGGCCATGTAGCTTCTGACCCTTTCCTTTATGTTCTTTGCCTTGCCGATGTAGAGGATGTCCCCTTCCTTATCCCTGAAGATGTATACACCCGATCCCTCCGGCAGCGCATTGAACCTTTTTTCGCTTATCACAGGGAGATCTCCATCTTTTCAAGCTTCAGCAGCCTGTCTCTCAGGCTGGCGGCCTTCTCGAAATCCCACCTCTTTGCCGCTTCATTGATCTCTTTTCGCAGCTTCTTCATCATTCTGGATAATTTTTTCGGCTCTATCCCCTTTTCTTCAAATTCGTCAACAGGGATCGTGTAGTAATCCTTTTCGTAAATGGAGGACAGGACGTCGACGACAGATTTCCTGATGCTTTCCGGCGTGATGCCGTGTTTCTCGTTGTACCGCGTCTGGAGCGCCCTTCTTCTTTCTGTCTCTCCGATCGCCCTCTTCATGGACTCGGTGACGACATCGCCGAACATAAGCACCTTGCCATTAATATTCCGCGCAGCCCTGCCGCAGGTCTGTATCAGGGACGTCTCCGACCGGAGGAATCCTTCCTTGTCTGCATCGAGTATCGCCACGAGCGATACCTCAGGGAGGTCAAGCCCTTCCCGCAGAAGATTGACGCCCACAAGGACATCAAACTTCCCCATCCTCAGGTCCCTGATGATGGCAACGCGCTCAAGGGTGTCGATATCGGAGTGGAGGTATTTTGTTTTGATGCTGCGATCGAGGAGAAAATCAGTAAGGTCCTCTGCAAACCTTTTTGTAAGCGTTGTAATAAGCACCCTTTCTTTTCGCTTTACGGTATCCTGAATCTCGGGGATGAGCACCTCGATCTGGCTTTTTGCCTTTTGGATGTGGATAGCGGGATCCATAAGGCCCGTGGGCCGTATGACCTGCTCGGCCACCATGCCCGCGGCCTTGTTGAGTTCATACTGTGCGGGCGTTGCCGATGTGTAAAGGACCTGGCCCACCCTTGCCTCGAACTCTTCAAAGGTCAGAGGCCGGTTATCGAGCGCCGACGGCAGACGGAACCCATACTCAACGAGCGTTGTCTTCCGTGACCGGTCGCCGCGATACATCCCCATCAGCTGGGGGACGGTTACATGGCTTTCGTCGATCATGATCATGGTGTTCTTCGGCAGATAGTCCATCAGGGTAGGCGGCGGCTCGCCGGACTGCCTCCCCGTCAGATGACGTGAATAATTTTCTATTCCTGTGCAGTAGCCGAGCTCCTGTAACATTTCAAGGTCGTATTGGGTCCTCATGGAGAGACGCTGGGCTTCGAGGAGCTTGTTTTGTTGGTTCAGCACCCCGAGGTGCTCTTTCAGCTCCTCTTTTATTGAGATAATGGCGCGCTCAAGGGTTTCCCTCGGCGTCACGTAATGCGTGGCAGGAAATATAATGCACCTTTTCAGCCTGGCGAGCGTCTTTCCGGTGAGCGGATCTATCGAAGAGATAAAAAGAACGCCGTCATCGCCAAGGATGATCCTGAGGGCCCTGTCTTCCTCGTAAGGCGGGAATATATCGATATTCTCTCCCCGGACCCTGAACCTGCCCCTGTAAAAATCGATGTCGTTTCTCTCGTACTGGCACTGGATGAGTTTGTTCAAAAGAGTTTTTCTGTCCATTGCCTGGCCTTCTTCAAGAGAGACGAGCATTCCGTAGTAGGATTCCGGTGAGCCAAGCCCGTAAATGCAGGAGACGCTCGCGACGATAATCACGTCCTCCCTTTCAAAGAGCGCGTTGGTGGCAAGGAGCCTCAGCTTGTCTATCTCCTCGTTGATAGACGAATCTTTTTCAATATAGGTGTCTGTTGTGGGAACGTAGGCCTCGGGCTGGTAGTAGTCGTAATAGCTCACGAAGAAGTGGACCTCGTTCCCGGGAAAGAATGTCTTAAATTCAGTAAAAAGCTGTGCGGCAAGCGTTTTATTGTGCGATATGATAAGGGCAGGCCTTTGGACCTTTTCGATAATATTGGCCATGGTGAATGTCTTGCCGGATCCTGTCACACCGAGGAGGACCTGGTGCGGCACGCCTTGTCGAAGGTTTTCAGAGATCCTTTTAATGGCCTCCGGCTGGTCTCCTTTTGGAGTATGGTCGCTTACGAGCCTGAGTTTCTTCATCTCTATATTGTAATGCCGCCGGAAGGATCTGTCAAAAAGATACAGAGCCTCCCTCAGACTATAAAAGGTCTTGACATACAGAGGACAAATGTTTCATCATTTAACATATATATTATAAATTCACAGGAGGTAGGAGAACATGAAAAAGGTCTTGTTGTTCGTAATAGTGTTAATGGTGAGCATCGCCTTTGCCAGCACGGGTTTTGCGCAGGAAAAGGCAAAGGCGGCACCGGCGGCGAAGCCGGCAGAGAAGCCGGCGGCAGAAGCTGCGAAGCCGGCGGCAGAAGCTGCGAAGCCGGC
>JAKQBZ010000065.1 GCA_029559435.1 Deltaproteobacteria bacterium
GAGGCGGGGCCGAAGTACACCCCTGCGGCGTTGAGGAGGAAGACCTGCCCGTTGGCGCTTAACCTCCCGTAGATCAGGGAGGGGTTCTGGTCGAGGATCCTGTTTAAGGCCACGCTGGACGCGCCGGGCTGCCTGAAGGTGACCGAGGCGTCCCGGCCGATGTTGAAGGTATTCCAGTTGGCGATCATCCTGTCCGTTGCCTGGTGTATGGTCATGTCGGCGCCTGACTGGGAGATGCTGCCTGTGCCCGATGTGATCTGCCCGCCTGTGGGAAGGGCATTTGGGTCGAGGGAGTATGCTGATGCGGCGGGGAAGAGGATGAGGGGAAGGAGCATGAAGAGGGAGAGAACGGTTTGCATGGGACAACCCGGCACCTTTGCAAGGGACATTATATGCAGTATCCGGTAGTTCTTCTTCATGGTCATCTCCTTCTATAACCAAATCACAAGCTGGAGCCAGAAGCGCCCGTCGTCGCTCAGGTTGTCGGCGTCGTTGCCGGATGTGCTCCTGCCCTCGTTGGGGCCCACCTTGTGGGCGTAGGACGCCCTGATACTGTAGAGGCCGGGCTTGCCCATATTGATCCCCACGCCTGCCCCGGAGAGGAGGTACTCGTTCTTCCCGCTTGCGCTCGTGACAGAGCCCGGCCAGGGGCTTCTGTGGAGCTTCACCCACCCTGCGTCAACAAAGCCTATGAGCTGGGTGGCCGCCCAGGAGGGCATGAAGGGCATATCGCAGCGGGCCTCAAGGGTGAGGGTGTGGCCCTCGTCGCCCGGCGCCTCTCCCACGGGGTAGGCGCGGATGCCGGTGGGGCCGCCCATGATGAACTTCTGGGAGGAGTCGAGGTTGTAGGAGGCGAACTGTCCCCGTAAGGAGCCGAAGAGGGCGACCTTCCGGGTTATGCGCTGGAGGCGGGCGAGGGAGTAGGTCGCACGGAGGAAGGCCCCTTGCGTCCTCGGACCGGCGTCATCGTTCTCCTTGTTGGCGGTAAGCCCCGAGAGGTCCACGTTGCCCCCGGTAAGGATGACAGAGGCGCTGGTGAGCCCCCCGCCCCCGAAGGTATCGAAGAAGTTCCCCGAGACGGAGAGGGTGCCGTCAGAGATCCTCCTGTCCCTCGTCTTCTCCCCGTTCGCCTCGTCGTTGAGCATCATGTACTCGGCCCCTGCGCCTGCCCAGATGCTTTTGTTCCGGGTGCGGACAAGGGGGTAGCTTATCCCGGCGGAGAGGGTCTCTGCCCATCCCTTTGCCTTGAGGTCGGCGAGGTCCTTGCCCAGCTCATAGGTGAGGCCCGTATAGAGGGCGTTTACGGTAAGGCCCGTTGACCCTAAGGGGAGGTTGTATGCGGCCCTCCACTGGTTCAAGTGCTCGGCGTAGGTGTAGGAGAGGGTCATCTGGTCGCCGAGGCCGAAGGGGTCGTAGGCCGCAACCTGGCCGGTTCCCCGGTAGGTGCCGGTGTAGCGGTCCCCGAAGGTATCCCCGGAGAGAAGTCCTTGGAAGACGGGGCCCTCTTCTGCATTGATCACGATCCTCGTGGTGCCCGGCGCTGCTCCGGGCTCAAGGGATGCACGGGCAGCGATGCCGGGGAGGTCGTTCATGAGGAGGACGGCCCTCTCTATCTGCTCCATCCTGGCGGGGCTTCCGGGAGGGACAGCGCGGTCCGCGATGCCTGCGAGCAGGGAGGACCGTATTCTTGCCGGCTCCTCCCTGTTGATCCTCACCTTCCCGTCGATGCGGCCCGAGATGACGGCAATGGTGATAATACCTTCTGTTATGTCCTGTTTGGGAAGGTATGCCCTGGCGAGGAGATAGCCCTTCTTCTCCCGGAGGTAGGCGGTGACCAGGGAGGCTATGTTCTGGAGGTCGGCAAAGCCGAGCTCCTTGCCTGTGCTGTCTCTGACGAGCTCCTGAAGCTCTGTGTCTGTTGCGATACCCTCGTTGCCGGTGAAGCGGAAGCCCTTTACGAGCACCTTTGTGCCCGTGTCGGTCATGGGAGGGGCCACGGCCTCCTTCTCGCGGTCAGCGGGGAGGCGGTCAGGCAGGGCAGCGCCAGGCTGCCTTTGCTCCTGGAGGAGGATGCCCGCGTCGGGACGGGTCTGGGCTATGGCCGTGGTGCATAACGACAGGATGCCGCAGACAAGACAGCACGCGATCTTGCAAAGGATGTGAACGTTCTGTTTTCTCATACCCCCCTTGTTGGGTGGGGATGTCAGAAGGGTACGTGCTTATAGAAGGAGATGCGGATGTTTGTAAGGAAAGTAATGTTCTTATAGAAGAGGATGTGGATGCTCGTAAGGAAGGAAACGTTTTTGCGTACGCAGAGAAACTCTTGCAATAAGATTTTCTCCATACCCCACCTTTTTTTCATTATCCTTCAATTACATATATTTAGCAAGAAAAAAATTTATATTCGCCGGTCCAAGCTTCATTGCTTTGGAGAACGTTGATCCGTGGGCAGCAAAAAGCTTATGCACATCAAAAAATAGGCAGGGTGTGATCTGAATTATTTCAGGAGATATTTGGAGCGGGAAACGGGGCTCGAACCCGCGGCATCAAGCTTGGGAAGCTTGCACTCTACCAACTGAGTTATTCCCGCCCTATGCATATAATGTAATAGAATAGAACGATTAAATCAATACCTTAATATATGGCCCGGCAACTCAACCCCGCTTTCTGTTATAGCCGAACCTCTCTTCGAATACGGGGGCGATCAGGTTGTCAACAGGGGCATGGTCGTCCCTTATGACAATCGAGTACCGCTTGTTTATGATCTCATCCACGAGATTTTCCGGCACCACCGCAGATGTGGCGTGGACTTTCAGCTCCTCGCCGACGAACCTTCTGAAGCCCTTCATGTCAAGGTCGCCGTTGCTCGCTATGACGATGAAGGTGCTGATGCGGGTATTCTGAAAATCAGGGCTCACGGAGATGAGGTGCACGTTCCTGTCTCCAAAGACCTCCCGCAGCGTCTTCATATAAGAAGGCAGGAAGGCCCCTCTCTGGAAATTGTCGATGATGTTCGACATCAGGATCGCGTTGGGGTTCATGATGTCCTTCAGCTGCTGTGCAAATTCCTTCGTCGTAAGGTGGTAGGGGATGGAAAGGTCGTTGTAGGCATCGGTGAAGACAACGTCATATTTGTCCTTGCAATTCATCACGAACCAGCGCCCGTCGGTATTATACGAACTGATCTTCGTGTCCTTCGGCAGCTTTAGGTGGTCGTAGACGATCTTGGTCACTTCCGGGTCTATCTCGACGACATCGATATGGGCCTTCGGGTAGTAGATCTCCATGTATCTTGGAAAGGTATATCCCCCGCCGCCGATGGTGAGGCTCTTGAAGCCCACATCCTTTTTGAACCTCCATTTCAACACATCGGCATAGATCCTCTCGTATTCGTACTCGATATGCATGGGGTCTTCGAGGGCGACATAGGAGTGGATGAGGTTGTCGAGGACCATGGCCTGGAGCGGGGTCTTCTGATCCGAGCTGACGGTACGGTTCAGCTTGATCGTATAGTAGTCGCTTTCCCTGTACAGATAGGTCGCATCCGACAAGGGGATCCTGTAAAGGTAATTATGGATGAGCGCTATGGCCGGGAATGTTATCACAAGGAAGACCGCCATCGCCTTTTTTGATCTGAAGAGAGATCCGGAGAATAGGGCAACGATGAGCAAAATGATGCCCATGGAGAGGATTATCATCCGCGTGCCCATCCATGAGATAAGGAAAAAGCCGGTGGCAAAGGTGCCGATGATGGCGCCCAGGGTCGACATGGCATAGATCTTTCCTATCACGTTCCCCGCGTTCTCAAGGTTCTTCAGGGTCAACCTTACCACGACCGGCGAGATGGTGCCGAGGACACAACCGGGGATAAAAAATATGATCGACGTTACGATAAAGATGCGGAGCATAAGGGATACGGGAAAACGGTACGACGCAATAAGATTGGTAAGGGGGATGATAGACAGCGCCGCGATGCCTGAGATGAGGAGGAGCCAGCCGAGGGTCTTCCTTGTGGGGAAGCGGTCGACGAGCTTGCCGCCGATATAGGCACCGATGCTGATGCCGGCGAGGATGACGCCGATGATGCTCGTCCAGGTGTATATGGAGACGCCGACAAAGGGGGCGAGTATCCTGCCGGCCACCATCTCGATGACGAGGGAGCAGAAACTTGCAATGAACATGATTATATATGCCTCTAATAGACTCATCTGTGTGAGATACCTCCTTGAGAAATGACGCAATATACTTAAAAATAACGCAATATACATATAGTAAGCCGTACTTTTTGTCAAACATTTTCAGGCGGTCTATTATAACCGTGTAATAACCAATAACCAAACATCAATCACCAATAAATCACCAAACACCAATAACCAAGCTCCGGTCATTGGTGATTGAATATTAATTGGTGATTGGTTATTGGTGTTTGGTGATTCTCGGTGGTATTGGAGCTTGGTTGCCGGTAATTGGTTATTCATTGGAAAGATGGTACAAAAAAACCAAA
>JAKQBZ010000081.1 GCA_029559435.1 Deltaproteobacteria bacterium
CTCAGAGAATAAATCGCCGATATTATAGTAAAGAGCTGCACTCTTCGGCTCTATCTCAATGGCCTTCCGGTAAGCGCTTAAGGCCTCGTTGAACTGTTTCTTGTTGGAATATGCCATGCCGAGCTCGTTGTAAGCAAAAGCATTACCAGGCTTGAGATCTATCGCCCTCTTTGCTGCGGTTATCGCCTCGTCATATTGCTTTAGCTTATTATGGGACGCGGCAAGGCCGGCAAAATTATCACTGTTTGATGGGTCTACGCTAATATCCTTTTTAAATGAATTCAACGCCTCTTGGTATTTTCCCCCATAATAATAGGCCCAACTATCCTGAGCTGCGAGCTTTGCTTGCCCCTTGGACGGGAGTTTTTCTTGTTGCCTTCTATATTTTTCATTAAGCAGGGCAAGGCCGCTTTTACTTTTTGCAGCGTCACCGAATGACGTCAGCGGGTTGTGGGCGAAAATGGAAGTTCTTTTCTCTAAAACCTTTAAAGCTTTATCTATATCAGCGCCTTTTTCAACGAGAATTTCCACTATGCCGGTGTGGCCGTTTTCCGCCGCAAACGCCAGGGCGCACATTCCGGTGCTCACCACCATATTTACATCGGCGCCCCTGTCTATGAGCAGCTTCACCACATCGGTCCTCCCTCTCGCCGATGCCACCATCAAGGCTGTATAGTGAGGGCCGGTCTTGTTGACATCCTCCCCCTTATCCAGCAAGGCCTTTACGGTATTGATATCCCCTTCCTCGGCTGCATCCATTAAAGGGGTTGTCCCCTTCCACCATGCCGCCATTACGGTCAGGCTTGCAAGTACTAAAAATAATGTGAATGATCTTTTCATATATTGCCCCATGCCTTGCTCTCCTTGTTATTGAACAGATTTGAGGCTCGCATCCATCTCTTTCGCCATATTCTTTGCCTTATCGAGAAGCTCCTGCTCATTCTGCTTTGCGGTGTTCGCCTGATCTTCTGCCTCTGACTTTAAGGCCAGTGCCTGCCGGATAAGATCGTCCGCCTGCGCCTTCTCTTCGGGGTTTTGCGCGGATTGCGCCTGGTTGTCCAGCTCCGCTATCTTTTCATCTATCTTTTTCAGATTCTCCTCTGCCGCCTGCTTTTCCCGTCTTGCCTTGTTAAGGTCGGCTTCAACGTTCTGAAGTTCTTTGATCTTTGTATTAAAGCCTTCCATGAGGGCTGTAAATTTCTTTGGATCCATCCCCTTTGTTTTCGGCGTTGGGACGTTCGGCATTTGAGGAAATTTGCATTCAACATCGGTTTCTGCTTTAACCATTACCTTGTCCGCCTGTTCGCTAAAGAACCGTGCGCCCTCGTAGTTCCCTTTTCTCGTCTCCTCAATGGCACGGGTCGAAAAATACGATGAACAAAGGAGCCTGTCGCCAAGCTTAAATCTGGAAGTGGGGTGCCCTCCAAGTTGTAAGGGCAGGAGCTCCGGCTTCTGGGTTATCCACATAGGGTCGAGCTTCCCCCCGCCACCGGTAAGGCCGCCATCCATTTTACTTATAAGCGATGCCCCTTGCTCTTTTTTTCTCTGCTGCTCCTTCAAGGCATCCTGCGTCGCCCTCTCCTGCGCGTCCCTCCATGCATCAAGGGCCGCCCGCATCTCTTGCTGCCGTTTTTCTTCCTGTTGTATTCTCAATTGCTCCTGGTAAGAATTACCTGAAGGTGGAGGGTTGAACATCTCATTGAACATATTGCTGAATAGATTATTAAGAAGGGCGCCGGCAATCCCAACGGCCATCTGTTGAGATGGGCTCAGCCTGGCGGAAGGGGCATAGGAGCCAGACGAAGATCTTGGTCTGCATACGGGCTTACCGTGCCTTCCGTTGGGACAAGTACACGTGTAGTTCCTCATATTTGGATCTAACTCATATGCTTTCAGGGAACCATAGCAATCAATTTGTATTCCAGTTTGTGCATTTGTTTCGGATACCAAAACACCAAGAATAATTGCAAATGCAATAAGGTAATGTCTTTTCTTCATAACAAGAAACCTCCACTAACCAGAAAACATGGGCACGGATATTCTTATTATATGTGAAACAATAATCTTACTACAGCAATTTTTTAGTATATTGTCTGGGAAAATACTATAGATTTTGTAAATCTTACCGGGTGTATCGAGGACTTCTTTTAAATTCAACCAGTTATTTGGTGCCGAAGGCGGGATTTGAACCCGCACAGGTCTCCCCGCCACCCCCTCAAGATGGTGTGTCTGCCAATTCCACCACTTCGGCACTCATTTTTTCTCCTGGACCGGTGTATTCGCCGGGACCGGCGCTTTCTCTTCCGTCTGCGCAGGAGCAATTTTTAATCCAGCTTCCCTGTGGCTGTAGATATACGCCAGGCCGAGGCTTGTTACCATAAAGATGACAACCGCTGCGGTAGTGAGCTTTGTCATGAAGCCCGATGAACCCGAACTTCCGAACAGCGTCTGGCTTGAGCCGCCTCCGAAGGCCGCCCCGATCTCCGACCCTCTCCCTGTCTGAAGAAGAACGATAAAGATAAGGGCTACAGCAACTATCACATGAACTATTGCAAGAACTGTCATCATTTTTGTTTCTCCGTAATGTTTCTTATTATACCAAGAAAGCTGTCGATTTTCAAGGATGCTCCGCCGACGAGCGCTCCGTCAACGTCCTCCATGCTGATCAGTTCCCCAATATTTTCAGATGTTACGCTTCCTCCGTAGAGGATCATTATTTTCTTACATATTTCGCCGTACATATCGCCCACCACGTTCCTGATAAACCTGTGGACCTCCTCCGCTTCCATGGGTGTTGCGTTTTTGCCTGTCCCAATAGCCCACACGGGCTCGTAGGCGATCACAATGTTATCGAGCTTGTCGATCCCATGGAGGGCCTTTTTTACCTGGATGCCGATGACAAATTCCGTGACCCCTTTTTCCCTCTCGACCTCCGTCTCGCCCACGCATATGATCGGCTTCAGCCCTGCCTGGAGGCATTTCTTTGCCTTCGCGTTGACGCCTTCGTCGGTCTCGTAGAAATATTTTCTTCTCTCCGAGTGCCCTACTATGACGTAGGTGCAGCCCGCATCCTTCAGCATGGCAGGCGACACCTCTCCGGTATAAGCGCCCTTGTCCTCGAAATAGATATTCTGTGCGGCGAGAAGGACCTGAGAACCTTTTATCGTTTCATAGACGCTCTGCAATGCCGTGTACGGCGGGGCCAGCACTACCTCGCCGCCCTTTATCCCCGCAGCGCCGTCTTTCACGCCCTTTGCAAGGTCTATCGCCTCGCGGATCGTATTGTTCATCTTCCAGTTCCCGGCAACCATCCATGTTCTCATGATTTATCTCCACATTTTTCCAGCGCCTCAACCGCCGGCATCGTTTTGCCCTCCAGAAGCTCGAGGAACGCGCCGCCTCCCGTTGAGATGTAGGATATCTTTGAGCTCACCCCCGCGCGGTGCACCGCCGAATCGGTGTCCCCGCCCCCGATGATCGAGAGCGCGCCCGATGCCGCTACCGACGACGCCACCTCATATGTGCCTTTGCTGAACTTGTCGATCTCGAACATGCCCATGGGGCCGTTCCATACAACCGTCTTCGCATCCTTTAAGGACTCTGAAAAGAGCGCCGTGGTCGCCGGCCCGATATCAAGACCCATACTGTTTTTCGGAATCTCCTCAACGCTGCAGACCTTCGCCTCTGCGTCGGCCGAAGCCTTTTCCGCCACAACGCAATCAACAGGCAGGCAGAGCTTCACGCCTTTTGACTTTGCCTTTTCCATGATGCTCTTTGCCTTATCGAGCATCTCTTTTTCGCACAGAGAATTCCCGACCTCATAGCCAAGGGCGTTGAGGAACGTAAACGCCATCCCGCCGCCGACGATAAGGCGGTCCACCTTTTCGATGAGGTTCTCCAGCACGCCTATCTTGTCTGAAACCTTCGCCCCCCCGATAATAGCCACAAGCGGCCTTTCCGGGTTGCCCATTGCCTTTTGAAAGTAGTCTATCTCATTCTTTAAAAGAAAGCCCGCGGCGCAGACCTTCACAAATTCCGTGATCGCCGCATTTGAAGCGGCCTTCCTGTGAGATACCGCAAAGGCGTCATCGATGTAGACATCGCAGAGCCCGGCGAGCGCGCGGGCAAATTCGCTTTCGTTCTTCTCGTCGCCGATATGGAACCTGAGGTTCTCAAGGAGCACGATATCGCCCCCTTTCATGGCAGCGACAGCGGCCTCGGCCTTTTCTCCGATGCAGTCATCGACGAAGAGTATCTGCTTTTCCATCAGTTTCGCAAGCCTCTCCGCAACGGGCCTCAGGGAAAGCTTGTCAACCCTGGCGCCCTTGGGCCTCCCCATGTGCGACATGAGGACCACCTTTGCGTTCCTGTCAAGACAGTAGCCTATCGTCGGGAAATGGGCCTTTATCCGCGTATCGTCGGCAACGTTCCCGCTTGCGTCAATAGGTACATTGAAATCGACGCGGATCAGTACCCGCTTTCCGCTGATATCAACCTGGTCTATAGACTTCATAATTGCCCTGCCTTTCTCTGTTTCTTGTGCCTATTTCATGATAAAGGAGAGAAGCTCCAGCATCCTGTTCGAGAAACCCCATTCGTTGTCATACCAGGACAGCACCTTGACCATATTTCCGCCGATCACATTGGTATACTCCAGGTCGACAATAGAGGAATGTGGGTTGCCGTTGAAATCCTTGGAAACAAGCGGCTCCCCGGAGCACAGGAGGATGCCCTTCATCGGCCCTGCTGCATAGGTTTTGAACTTCGCGTTGACATCTTCTTTCGCGACCTTCGCCGACAGTATCGCCACGAAATCGACGACAGACACGTTCGGAACGGGCACCCTTATCGCCATGCCGTCGAGCTTGCCCTTAAGTTCGGGGATCACCTCGGATATGGCCTTTGCAGCGCCTGTCGTTGTCGGTATCATTGAGAGCGCAGCGGCCCGTGCCCGCCTGAGGTCCTTATGGGGCTCATCGAGGACTACCTGGTCGTTCGTGAACGCGTGAATAGTGGTCATAAAACCGTACTCGATGCCGTACTCCCTTTGCAGTATCTTTGTTATCGGCGCAAGGCAGTTCGTCGTACAGGAGCCCATGGATATGACGTGATGCTTCGTCTTGTCGTAGACCTCCTGGTTGACGCCGAGCACGAATGTTACATCGGGATTCTTTGCGGGAGCCGATATGACCACCTTCTTCGCTCCTGCCTTGAGATGCCTTTCGGCGCCGGCCCTGTCGGTGAACTTGCCGGTGCTTTCAAGCACCACATCGACGCCCAGGTCTTTCCATGGCAGCATCTCGGGCTCTTTTATTGCATAGGCCTTCACCTCTTTGCCGTCGATCATTATCGCGTTCTCTTTTGCCTTCACCTCGGCGTCCATGATCCCATGCACAGAATCATACTTTAACAGGTGGGCAAGTGTTTTCGGATCTGTAATATCGTTCACCGCGACAAATTCCACGTCCTTGCTTCCCAAACCGGCCCTGAGGACAAGCCTTCCAATCCTTCCAAAACCATTTATAGCAACCTTCACGGCCATAATAACCTCCCACTATTTTTTTGTTCTATAGTAATCAAAAGAGCTTGTATTGTCAACACTTTCTTGCCGGTCCCTTCGCTGCAAACCGGGTTTCTTCTGATGATTAATTTCCGTTCGCCGGTTGTCGAAAACGGCTCCGGTAGAGCATCCGCAATCCAATAAGAATATAGTGGATGCCGGAGACGGCAGTTGAGAGGGCCGCAATGTAAAAGAATACGTCGCCGTATGGCCTCGCCTCGGACCACAGGACATACACGATCGTTGCGATCTGGCAGGCTGTTGTTATCTTGCCGAAAATGCTCGGAGCAGGGGTTGTGGTATAAGACAGCTTATACAGGATGAGAAATCCAATTGCAATGACCAGGTCCCTGACAAGCACAAGGGACGTCAGCCAGAGCGGTATGATCTGGTGAAGATACAACAGCACAAATGACGCGACGAGCATCGTCTTGTCGGCGATGGGGTCGAGGAATGCGCCCAGATGGGTTTTTTTGCCCATCACCCTGGCAAGGAATCCGTCGAGGAGGTCGCTTATGCCCTGGAGGATAAATAGAAAGAGCGCCAGGTGCAACCGCCCGCTGTTGACCGCTACGATAAAAAAGAATGTAAGAAAAAAACGAAAAATAGAGAGGAGGTTCGGGATGTTCATTCTCGGTATAGGTTTCTGAAGGTCGTTGTCTTGTCCTGGAATGCCAGCTCGACAGTTCCTGTCGGCCCGTTCCTTTGTTTTCCGATAATGACCTCAGCAATATTTTTCTCTTCCTCCTGTATCTCCTTGTTGTAGACGGCATCCCGGTAAATGAAAAAGATAACATCGGCGTCCTGTTCAATGGCCCCCGACTCACGGAGGTCTGCCAGCCTCGGCCGCCTGTTGTCCCGCTCCCGCTGTTCCGGCGCGCGGTTCAGTTGGGAGATGGCGATTACAGGGATCTGGAGCTCTTTCGCAAGGGCCTTCATGGACCGCGATATCTCCGATATTTCCTGTTCGCGCCTGTCTATGCCGGTCCTCCCCCTCATCAGCTGGAGGTAATCAACGATGAGCAGCCCGAGGCCGTGCTCCTTTTTCAACCTTCTCGCCCTCGCCCGCAGCTCAAGCACGCTCAACCCCGGTGAATCATCGATGAACATCAGCGCATCCCTCAATTTTCCTGCCGCGTCCGCAAGCTTTGGCCATTCCGCCCCGGAGAGCGTTCCCGTCCTGAGCTTTGAATGCTCGATCTCCGACTCAGAGCTTAAAAGCCTCGTCACGAGCTGCTCTTTTGACATCTCAAGAGAAAATACCCCTACGGGGACAGAGGTTTCTTTCAGCATCGATACGTGCTGAGCGATATTCATGCAAAAGGCCGTCTTGCCCATGCTCGGCCTGCCTGCGACAACGATCAGGTCCGATGACTGCAGGCCGCTCGTCATCTTGTCGATCTCCGTAAAGCCTGTGGGCACGCCGGTGACAAGCTGTTTTCTTTTATACAACCTCTCAATGGTCTTGACGTTCTCGAGCACAAAATCTTTGACGGCATAGAACGACGGCCTGAATTTATCTTCCGAGACCTGGAAGATCAGCTTCTCCGCCTCATCGATATAACTGTCTACGTTTGAATCTACCTGAAAGCCTTTCTCAATGATCTCTGTTGCCGTATTGATGAGCTTCCTGAGGAGAGACTTCTCCTTCACCATCTTCGCATACTGCACGATATTCGCAGCGCTCGGCATGAGGTCAACGAGCGTGTTCAGGTAGGTTACGCCGCCTATGCCTTCGAGGATATTTCTGTCTCTCGCAAGGCTGCTCACGGTGACCAGGTCTATGGGCTCATTCCGCTCATAGAGGTCCAGCATGATCCCGTAGATCCTGTTGTGGGCATCCTTATAGAAATCTGCAGGGCCTACAATATCTACAACCTTGTTCGTCGAATCGGGGTCAACAAGAAGGCCGCCCAAAAGAGACTGCTCCGCCTCCAGGTTCTGCGGTGGGATGCGGCCCTGTATCTCTTTTGCGCTCCTTGCCGCCTTTGCCATTATTCTTCCTTCTCTACCTCGATCTTCAGCGTCGCGTTCACGTCCTGCCGCAGATGGACCGTCACGGTGTGGGCGCCCGACATCTTTATGGGCTCGTCGATCCTTATCATCTTTTTGTCGATCTCTATGCCCAGGGCGCTTTTTATCGCGTCGACTATGTCCTTGTGCGTAACAGCGCCAAAGAGCTTGCCGTCGACGCCGACCTTTTTCTTTAAGGCAACCGTCGTCTCGTCAAGCTTTGCCTTCAGCTCTTCGGCAGACTTGATCTCCCTCTCTTTCCTTCCGGCAAGGCCCTTGATAATATGATCGAACCGTTTGACGTTGCCTTCAGTCGCGGGGATCGCCCGCCCATCGGGAATGAGGAAGTTCCTGCCGTACCCGTCCTTGACATTGACGATCTCGCCCTTTTTGCCCGTTCCCTTCAGGTCTTCAGTAAGTATAACTTTCATACAAGAGCCCCCTATCGAGAAAGTGTCGTAAACGGCAAAAACGCTATATGCCGCGCCATCTTTATGTGTTCTTTGAGCTTTCTCTGATGTTTGGCGCATGTCCCCGTCATCCTTCTCGGCATTATCTTCCCGCGCTCCGTTATATAGTATTTCAGGAGTTTCGGGTCTTTGTAATCGATCTCCAGGTTCTGATCCTGGCAAAACCTGCAGACCCTTTTTCTCACATAGACCCTTTTTTTCTGTGAATCGTGGCCTCCCCTGCCCGGTGTCCTTGTTGGTCTTGGCATCTAATCCTCCATCCAAAAAATTTTCTGTGCCCTTACTTTTATTATATGCTGCGATTGCTGCTTCGTCTGCGCCAGCATTCCCGAGACCATGATCTCCTTCCCTACCTGCCGGCTCAAGCCATCTCCGTCAAGCTCGCCTACATGCACAACGTCAATGCGCAAGCCTCCTTCTTCAACCAGGAGGGGAAAGGCAACTACCTTTTCCCCCTTTGGCGTATAGGTTATCTCCGGCTGCGCCCTTAACGTACCGGCGAGAAAGACCCTGTTCACGAGAACTCGCCTTCCAGTTCATCAAATATGACCGGATCGGGTGGTTTTTTCGGGCCCTCTTTCTTTTCGTCAACATTGACAAAGAGGTGCCGCAGGATCGTATCGACGGTCTTGTAAAATTTCCCGAGCGTGGCCACGCTTGCCTCATTCAGGTCGAGAAGGAAAAAGTAATAGTGGCCCTTGTCCTTTTTCTTTATAGGATAGGCAAGCCTTCTCACGGCCCAATCATCAAACTTCACGACCGCTGCGCCGACCTTTTCCATGTTCGACTGGATCCTCTTGAGCAGATCCTCTTCCTCTTCTTTCGTGCAATCAGGACTGATTATCACGATATTTTCGTACCTTCCCACATCTTTCTCCTTTCACTGTGTTTGTTGAAGCGACGCTACTGCGTTCCTCGCTATCTTTACCCTTACCTTCTCTGCGATCTCGATCGTAATGGCATCGTCGGTTATCCCTGTTATTGTACCATATAACCCGCTCGATGTTATAATTTTATCACCCTTTTTCAGATTGTCGATAAAGGTCTTCTGCTGCTTTGCCCTCTTCTGCTGGGGCCTGATAAGCAGAAAATAGAAGACGGCAAAAAGAAGTATCAGCGGGAGAAAGCTCATCCACTGACTTGCCCCGCCCTGTCCGGCGGCCGGCTGGCTACCCATTGCATACGCTATATTCATCCTGAAATTCACCTCCTTGATATTTAGCTTTAAATGCTTTATAAAACTCTTCGAACCTTCCTTTCTGTATCGCTTCCCTGATCCTTCTCAGAAACTCCATGTAGAAAAAGAGATTATGGAGCGTGTTGAGATAATAGCTCGTCAGCTCATGGGAGACGAGCAGATGCCGGAGATAAGCCCTTGAAAATGTCCTGCAGATGTAGCATTGGCACTCCCCGTCAACGGGCCTTTCATCCCTGGCAAACCGTGCGTTCTTTATGTTGATCCTGCCGTCCCACGTGAAAAGGTTGCCGTTCCTGGCAAACCGCGTGGGGATAACGCAATCGAACATGTCTATTCCACGCCTGACGCCCTCAAGGATGTCCTCGGGCAGCCCTACCCCCATCATGTACCTCGGTTTTCCCGGGGGGAGCAAAGGCGCCACGGTGTCGACCATCTCCCACATCAGGCTTTTCGGCTCTCCTACGCTCAACCCTCCTATCGCATACCCGTCAAAATCCATTTCCGTCAGTTCCCGCGCCGACCTTATGCGCAGGTCTTCGTAAAAACCGCCCTGTATGATGCCAAAGAGGGCGCTGCCGCTGCCTGTCTTTGCGTTCTTGCACTTCCCGGCCCAACGGGACGTCAGCTCCACGGACGCCTCTGTGTAACCGTATGACGACGGATAGGAAACGCATTCGTCAAGGCACACGCATATGTCGGCACCGATATTCTCCTGCACCTGGACCATTTTCTCCGGCGTGAGGAAGTGCCTCGACCCGTCTATGTGCGATTGGAAAAGGACGCCGTCATCCTTGATCTCGCGCAGGACGCCGAGGCTGAATATCTGGTACCCTCCGCTGTCGGTCAGCACCGCTCCATCCCATCCGGAAAACCTGTGTATGCCTCCCATCTCCCGTATCAGCTGGTCGCCGGGGCGAAGATAGAGGTGGTAGGCATTCGCGAGAATTATCTTCGCGCCTACCTCCTTCAAGTCCCTGTGCGTCGAG
>JAKQBZ010000091.1 GCA_029559435.1 Deltaproteobacteria bacterium
ACCGGCTCCGATGAGACATCATACCGTATGAACCGCACGCCGAGCCTCCTCGCCTCCAGATAATACCTTTCCAGGAAGCCGTAGGTGCGGATATCCCGGTAGAGGATCACCACGTCGCACCCGGGTCTTGCATCTTTCAGCGTTATGGCGTTCTTTATAGCCGTCGAGCAGCAGACCCTGCTGCAGTAAGGCCGCTCCTCGTTCCTCGACCCCACGCACTGGATCATAACGCACCGTTCAAACGGGCCGGGCCCGCCCCCGGCGATCTTCTGTTCGAGCTCCTGCTGCGTCATGATCCTCTTGTCCTCGCCGTAGCCGAAATAGCCGTGGGGCTTCAGCTCCTTGCCGCCTGTGGCGAGGATGACGATCCCGTGTTCTATCTTCCTGTATCCCTTCGACGCCGCGGTCACGATGCCCGTTGAAAAATTTCCCTTGAAGCCGCTGTGGTCTGTAATAGCGGCGCCTATCTCAACGTGGATCAGGGGATGGCTTGTTACCTTCTCTACCGTATCGCTCAGGAACCTCTGCACGTCCATGCCGTCAAGGGTGCGGTAGATATGGCGGAGGTTCCCGCCAAGCGCATCTTCTTTTTCGATGAGGAAGACCTCGAAATTCTGGTTTGCAAGCTTGAGGGCCGCAGTCATGCCGCCGATGCCGCCGCCGACAACGAGCGCCTTTCTGTTAACAGCTATGGTGGCCTCTTTCAGCGGCTTTATATGATTGGCGTTCATGACCGCCATGCGCACGAGTGTCTTCGCCTTTTCCGTCGCATTCTCTTTATCGTGCATATGGACCCATGAGCACTGGTCTCTGATATTCGCCATCTCGAAGAGATATTTATTCAACCCCTTCTCGCGAATGGTCGCCCTGAAGAGGGGCTCGTGCGTCCTGGGGGAGCAGGAGGCGACGACGACCCTGTTTATCCTGTGCTCCTCAAGGAGCTTCTTCATCTTGTCCTGGGTATCCTGGGAACAGGTAAAGAGGTTGTCGTCGGAGAGGACGACATTGGGAAGCCCTTTTGAATATTCCTTCACCTCGGGGACATTTACCACGCCGCCGATATTGACGCCGCAATTGCAGACAAAGACGCCGATCCTCGGCTCCTCGGCATCGACGTCTCGCTCTTCAGGGAGCTGCTGTACGACGAGGTCCTTTCCCCGTGCCCCCGTGATAAGCGATGCCGCCTCGCAGGCCGCGCCGCAGGCGGCCGTCACCGTCTCGGGAATATCCTGCGGGGATTCGCATGCGCCGCATGCGTAGATCCCCTCGCGCGAGGTAAGGAGGGGATTTTCTGCACCTCCCTTGATAAAGCCGTATCCGTTGAGCTCTATGCCCAGAGTCGTTGCAAGCCTTGCGAGGTTTTTTGATGGCCTTAAGCCCACAGAGAGAACGATCATGTCGAATGTTTCTTCCCGCAGCTCGCCGCCGTCGTCAACGTATACGACGGACACGTCTTTCGTCGCGTGATCCTCAAGGATCCTCGACACCATCGATTTTATATACCTGACGCCATACTCGCCTTTTGCCCGCTCAAAGTACTGATCGAAGCCTTTTCCATATGCACGTATATCCATGTAGAAGATCGTCGCCTCGATGTCGCTGTGGTGCTCCTTCGCAATGACCGCCTCTTTGGTTGCGTACATGCAGCATACGGACGAGCAGTATTCGTTCACCTTATCCCTGCTTCCTACGCACTGGATGAAGCCGATCTTTTTCGGCATCTTCCCGTCGGAGGGCCTCATGACAGCGCTTCCCGTGGGGCCTGTCGCAGAGAGGATGCGCTCGAATTCGACGCTGGTGACCACGTTCGGGTATATCCCGTAGCCGAATTCCTTTTTCCCGTGGGCGTCGTATTCATCAAAACCGCTTGCTACGATGATGCTGCCTACCTGCAGTTTTTCCTCGACCGGCCCTTCGCTGTAATCAATGGCCTCAGGCTTGCAGAATTCCTCGCATATCCTGCACCCCAGGCACCTGCGGCAGCTTAAACACCTCTTCGCCTCTTCCATGGCCTCTTTTTCGTTGAGCGCCAGATAGACCTCATGGAAGCCTTTTCTTTCTTCGACCGGTATCGATGGTATGGCAACGCGCGCCTTCTTTGCTATCCCGCCGGGAACATCCTCAACGAGAGTATCCTCGCGGGCCAGCCTTCCTTCCCTCAGGTCTCTTCCCTCAAGATAGCGCCTGATCGACTCGGCTGCCTCCTTGCCCTGGGCTATCGCGTCGATCGCCATCTTCGGCCCTGTCGCGGCGTCTCCGCCCGCAAAGATGCCTTCAGCAGACGTCTGGAGTGTGACGGGATCTGACTTGATCCTGCCGTCAGGGTATCGCTCAATGGCCTGGATGCCTGCAAGGAAGTCCGTATCGATAGCCTGCCCGATGGCAAGAATGACCGTGTCGGCCATGAAGCGCTTTGTCGTCGAGTCCTCGTAGCAGGGGTTGAAGCGCCCGCTCTCGTCAAACACGGATATGCACCGTTTGCAGTCGATGCCCGCCGCGCAGCCTTCATCAGACAGCATGATCTCTTTCGGCCCCCAGGACGTGTGGATCGTGATCCCTTCTTCGAGGGCCTGCCTGACCTCCCATTTGTGGGCCGGCATCTCGTCCCAGCTTTCAAGGCACGCCATGTGCACATCGCCGGCGCCGCATCGTTTTGCTGTGAGTGCCACATCGATGGCGACGTTGCCGCCTCCGATGACAAGGACGGTGCTGCCAAGTTCCACCGGTTCATTTTTGTTGACCTTCCGCAAAAATTCTATCCCGTTTATGACGCCGCCGGCCTTTTCGTTTGCGATGCCGAGGTTCCTGCTGCCGTGTGCACCGGGGCTTATGAAGAGGGCGTCATAATCGCTGCGGATCTCGTTGATCGATACATCTTTCCCGACGGCCGTGTTGTACCGTACCGTGATGCCCATCTTTTCCACGATGGCGACTTCCCTCGCCAGCACGTCCTTTGGCAGGCGGTATGCGGGGATGCCGAGATAGAGCATGCCGCCGAGCCTGTCGTGGGCCTCGAAGACCGTGACGCCGTACCCTGCCTTTCTCAGCTCTATGGCGCATGCGAGCCCTGCGGGCCCTCCCCCTATGACCGCTATCTTTTCCTTCAGCGCCCCGGCGATCTCCGGGACAGGGGCTTCTCTTTTCCCGGCCTCGTAGTCGGCGACGAACCTTTTCAGGGCGCAGATCGCAACGGGCTGGTCCACTTTTCTGCCCCGCAGGCAGTCGTCTTCGCAGGGGTGGCTGCATATGCGGCCGATGACGCCGGGGAAGGGGAGCCTCTCCCTGATGAGGTCAAGGGCGTCGAAAAACCTGCCCTCGGCGATGAGCCCCACGTAGTCGCGCGCGTTGAGGTTGACGGGGCAGCGGTCGATGCACGGCGCTATCTCCCGGTCGATCATATAGGTTGAGGGGATCGCCTGGGGGAAATTGAGGTATGCTGCGCTCTGCTGCGACATTCCCATGTTGTAGCCGCTTCCCACCTCAAGGGGGCAGCTGGGGGCGCAGAGCGCGCAGGACGTGCATTTATCAGGCAGCACCCTGCGGGGCCTCCGCTTCAGCGTGACGGTGAAGTTGCCCGGCACGCCGTCGAGGGCCGCGACATCGGAGTTCATGAGGAGCTCGATGTTCGGGTTCCTTCCCACCTCCACGAGCTTCGGCGCCATGATGCACATGGAGCAGTCGTTGGTGGGGAACGTCTTGTCGAGCTGCGACATCTTGCCGCCGATGTTCGGCTTCTCGTCGACGAGGTACACCCTGTAGCCCGCCTCGACAAGATTGAGAGACGCCTCCATCCCTGCGATGCCGCCGCCGATCACGAGAACCTTGCCAACCTTCTCTGTCATAACCTTAAATAACCTTTCATAAGTCCTTAAAATCTGTTCAACGTTCTATGTTCAACGTTCAACGTTAAAACAAAACAGACCATATAAACGCCTTATACTTCTTTGTAATCTCGATATACGAAATACTATATACGATATACGGAATTTTAATCCATGCAACAGAAATCCATTCCAAAAATCCTCGAAGACATTGCCATGCTTCTCGAGATTAAGGGTGAAAACCCTTTTAAAACGAGGGCATATTATAACGCTGCCAAGACGCTTTCAGGCATAACCAACCTCGAAGAATTGATTAAAGAAAAAAGGCTTAGGGAGATTAAGGGCATAGGGGATGCGCTTTCGGAGAAAATCGAAGAATACAGTACTACGGGTTCAATGAAATACCTCGATGAATTGACGCGTGAGGTTCCCGAATCGCTTCTTGAACTGATGCAAATCCCCAATCTGGGCCCAAAAAAGATCAAAGTCCTTTACGATGAACTTGGCATCTCTAATATCGGTGAGCTCGAATATGCCTGCAAGGAAAACAGGCTCGTTCACCTCGCCGGGTTTGGTGAGAAAACTCAGGAAAAAGTACTCAAAGGCATTGAATTCTTTAAACGGCACAAGGGAGAGTTCTTGTTTGGAGACATCTATTCGGAAGCTGAGGGGATCAAAGAACATTTATCGGCAGTAATTGCTCCTGAGTGGGTCGAGGTGTGCGGGAGCATCCGGCGGCGAAAGGAGGTTGTTCGGGACATGGATATCCTTGTTGCTGCTGAAGACCATGAGATGATTACATCATTTTTTGTATCCATGCCTGAGGTGGACGAAGTGCTTGTGACCGGTGAAACAAAGACTTCGGTACGAGTGAAATCGGGTATCGAAGCAGATCTCCGCGTGGTGAGCAAGGAAGAATTTCCATATGCCCTCATGTATTTTACCGGAAGCAAGGAACATAATGTGCGGCTCCGGGGAATTGCAAAAAAGAAAGGCTGGAAACTGAATGAATACGGAATCTTCGACGGGGATGACCTTGTGACTTGCAAGAGCGAAGAGGAAATTTATCATGCCCTGGGCCTTTCTTATATACCTCCTGAGCTTAGAGAGGATTCCGGGGAGATTGAGTCGGCAGAAAGAGGAAACCTTCCTGTCTTGATTCAGCTTGGAGACATTCAGGGCACGTTCCATGTTCATACTGATTTCAGTGATGGCGTCGATTCCCTTGAAAAGATGGTGGAGGCAGCCCAAAAACTCGGGTTCTCATATCTTGGGATTTCCGATCACAGCAAAACCGCATATTATGCCGGGGGATTAAAGTATGATACCATCCTCAAACAGTGGGAAATGATTGACAGGATCAATGAAAACAATACGGCCTTTCACATCTTCAAGGGCATTGAGAGCGACATCCTGCCTGATGGAAGCCTTGATTACGACGATTCTATCCTTCAGGGTTTTGATTTTGTGATCGCCTCCATCCATTCCAGTTTTACAATGAAGAAAGATGATATGGAGAAAAGGATTCTGAAGGCTATGGAAAATCCATATACTACCATATTGGGACACCCAACCGGACGCCTTCTCCTTTCAAGGGACGGTTACCAGATTGATATGATGAACATTATTGATGGCGCTGCACGAAATCGTGTGATCCTTGAGCTCAATGCAAGCCCCTACAGGCTGGATATTGACTGGCGGTATCTCAGGTATGCAAAGGAAAAGGGCGTGGTAATCTCGATTAATCCTGATGCTCATGCCGTTACCGGACTTGGTGATGTCTTCTACGGGGTGAATATTGCCCGTAAGGGGTGGCAGGAAAGTAAAGATGTATTGAATACGAAAGATGTAAATGATATAAAAGAAATATTCAAGAAAATCCGCAATGCAAAAAGACGTCAAGTCAATCATTCATGATCTGAAGAAGATGCACGGTAAACCAAGGTGTGAGCTTGCTTTTTCCAATCCCATCGAGCTTGTTGTTGCCACGGTTCTCTCAGCACAAGCTACTGATCAGAAGGTGAACGAGGTTACCAGATCGCTTTTCGCGAAATACCGGACATGGAAGGATTATATAAATGTCCCGGTTGAGGAACTGGAAGAAGATATACGACCAACAGGTTTTTACCGAAATAAAGCAAAAGCTATCAAAAATATCGCTTTAGAAATAGAAGGGAGATTCAAGGGACAGATTCCTCAGGATATCGATACCTTTGCCACGGTGAAGGGCATTGGCAGGAAATCGGCAAACCTGATCGTAGGATTGGCTTTTGAAAAACCTGCTATCATAGTTGATACTCACGTAATAAGATTGTCTCAGCGCATTGGATTTACAAAGAACAAAGATCCTGACAAAATTGAATTGGATATGAGAAAGATTGTACCAGAAAATTTGTGGACAGACTTTTCTCTCCTCATGACCCTCCATGGGCGCTACCTATGTAAGGCAAAGAAACCTGAGTGTGAGCGATGTCTGATACGCGAGAGCTGTGATTACTTTATGGGAGGGAAGAGGGATGTTTGAAAAAGAACGGTTGGGCGAGTATGAGATAAAGAATCTAAAAGAACTATCACGGTATGCGAAAGGTGATATTATAAAAATGACTACCTTGGCCGGGACTGGACACCCGGGAGGGTCTATGTCATCTCTTGACCTCTATCTTGTAGTGTTTTTCTTTGCCCAACTGCTTGATGAGCCGAAGGATAAGGTTGTTGTGAGCCATGGACATACGTCACCCGGTGTTTATGCGAGCCTGGCTCGCCTCGGATATCTCCCTATCCACGACGTGATAGCCTTCTTCAGAAAGGCTGGTAGCCCATTTGAGGGTCATGTTGTAAAAGGGACACCTTTTATTCACTGGTCAACGGGCAATCTTGGTCAGGGCCTTTCTGCCGGATGTGGATTTGCCCTTGGCGCGAAGCTTCGCGGAGAAGACAGCCACATCTACATTTTTATGAGCGATGGAGAACAACAGAAGGGTCAGATCGGGGAGGCAAGACGTTTTGCAAAGAAATTCGGACTCTCAAACATAACGGCTTTCATCGACTACAACCGTATCCAGATTAGCGGGAACATAGAAAAAGTTATGCCCCAGAACATCATAGAAAACTACCTCTCTGACGGTTGGGATATCATTGAGGTGAACGGTCACGATCATAACGACATCTACAAGGCTATGAAAAGGGCACGCGAGGTAGACAACCCTTTATGTATCGTTGCGAATACCGTTATCGGCAACGGTGTCGGTTTTATGGAAAACACCGAGAAGTATCATGGAAGCCCACTGAACCAGGCAGAATACAAGCAGGCTATTGAAATCCTTGACTTAGAGGATGATCTTGAATTTTATAAGGAAAGAAGAAAAGGGGTATGCTCATGGAGCCCATCTACTGCCATAAATGAGGGTGTTATCGATGGGGGCGAACCATTCACCTACCGCGATGAAGATAAAGTTGACAACAGGACAGCCTTTGGAAAGGCATTGAAGGATCTTGGAGACAAAAATATCAGCAAAGGACAACTCGTCTGCGCCTTTGACTGTGATCTGGCAAGTTCGGTGAAGACCGCTGATTTCGCGAAGGCATATCCCGACTATTTCTTTCAAAGCGGCATTCAGGAACACAATACAGCAACCATAGCCGGTGCCTTATCTACTACCGGTATCCTGACCTTCTTTGCTGATTTTGGTGTCTTTGGCATTGATGAGACCTATAATCAGCACAGACTAAATGACATAAACAAGACGAACCTCAAGCTTGTCACTACTCATCTGGGACTTGATGTTGGGCCTGACGGTAAGACACACCAGTGCACCGATTATATCGGGCTCACGAGCAATCTCTATCATTTCAAAGTTATCATCCCGTGTGATCCCAATCAGACAGACCGTGCAGTCCGTTATGCTGCAGCGGAAAAAGGCAACTTTCTCATCGGTACCGGGAGAAACAGGTGGCCGGTATCAAACCGGGAGGATGGCACACCATTATTTGGAGAGGACTACCGCTTTGAGTATGGAAAGATGGATATTATCAGAGAGGGGCAGGATGGCGCCATTATTACCTATGGCGGTATGGTAACAAGGGCCGTCAAGATTGCGGACAAGCTTGCGGAAAAGGTCGTGACCCTTAAGGTTGTTAATATGGCATGTGTTCGGGAAGCGGATACCCAAATGCTCGATGAACTAGCCAGACTTCCATTCGTGTGCACATATGAAGACCACAATATCCACACCGGTATTGCTCCGTTTATTGCACAGCAGCTTTTGGCGCGCAGCTATAAAGGAAAAATGAGATCCTTCGGTGTTAAGGACTATGGACCTTCAGGTGAGACCGAAGAGGTCATGGTTGCGGAAGGTCTTGATGTGGAATCCATGGTCAAAATCCTCGGAAAAATGCTGAAGCGCAGAAGAAGAAGTAAGAAGTAAAAAGTGAAAAGTAAGAAGTGGAAGCGGGACAGGCGGGAAATGTGGGACTGGCGAGAAAAGAAAAGCTATAACGCTTGACCAGTAACGCGTAACAAGTTAAAAATACGGATCACGGATTACGCGTCACGGACTTTAAGCGATACGCGTAACGGATCATTAACGGGGGAGATACAATGGAAGATATCAAAGGAATGTATAAAAAAGTCGTCAAGGATAACTTTCCTGACACCATAAAGATTGATATGGGGGGGCAGGTCCTTTTTTACAAAAAGAAGGTGTGGAATATTTATGATGCAGACGAAAAGTGTGATGTAGAGCGAGGACTCCGCTATGGGGAAAATCCTGATCAACCTTCTGCCCTCTATGAGCTCATCAACGGGAACATTGTTCTTGGTGATGTCCATTTTTTTGACTTCGATGGTGGTCTGGTTAGCAGGGTATCTGAGAAGGATATGCTTCAGGTAGGCAA
>JAKQBZ010000114.1 GCA_029559435.1 Deltaproteobacteria bacterium
CCATAATCCGGCCGAATACAACGGCATCAAATATCTTGACGGAGAAGGCTATAAGCTTTCAGACGAGGAAGAACTGGAGATAGAAGGTATTTACGAGGCCGACGTAGGTCTTGAGAGGCCGACCCACGGATCTGTCGGCAGGATATATGATGCGGGCGAACTTACAGGCAAGTATCTTGATTTTCTGCTTGGAATAATGGAAAAAGTGGAAAACACAGATCGTTCGATTCTGATCGATGCAGCCAACGGGGCTGCATCCGCACTGGTAGGACCGCTGTTCAAGAACTGGAAGGGAAAGGTCTCTATTTTAGCCAACCACCCTGACGGTCTCAATATCAACTCCGGAGTAGGAGTTACCAATATGGACTTTCTCGTACGCAACACAATGGACGCAAAGGCTGATATCGGCATCGCTTATGACGGTGATACCGACAGAGTCCTGATGTGTGACGGCAAAGGAAGGATCATTGACGGAGACATCATGCTCTGGGTCATAGGACGCTGGCTGAAATCAAAGGGTACTCTCGGATCAGGAGTCGTGGCTACGGTGATGAGCAACATGGTCCTGGAGGACCTTCTTGCCAAAGAGGACATAAAGGTATTCAGATGCGGCGTCGGTGACAGATATGTGCTCGATACCATGCGTAAAGAAAACAGCAGGCTTGGGGGAGAACAGTCGGGACACCTGATCGCCCTTGATTATGCGAACACCGGGGACGGGCTCTGTTCGGGGCTCCTGTTCCTTAGGGCCCTCTCTGACCTTGACGAGGATATTTCAACGCTCTCAGATCGTTTTGACAGGTATCCGCAGGTGCTCAAAAATCTCAGGATCGAAAACAAGGATCGTGTTTTGGGCAGTATCAAATTAAAAGAAGCCGAAGAAAATGCATTAAATAAACTTAAAGGCAAAGGACGTATGCTGCTCAGACCCTCGGGAACGGAGCCTCTTATAAGGATCTTCGTGGAATCAAGGGATCACAAGCTCATGAATGAAACGGCAGCGATGCTTGAAAAGACGATACTGGAAATAGCGGCGGCAGGGGGTAATTGAATGGGGTTCAGGCATATTAAGAAGGCAGTCTTTCCGGTCGCTGGGCTGGGCACAAGATTTCTGCCCTTGACAAAGGACATTCCAAAGGAAATGATGCCGCTGATCGACAGGCCGCTGATCCATTACGGAGTGGATGAGGCTGTTGCCTCGGGCTGCAGTGAGATAGTCTTCGTGACGGGAACGGGAAAAGAGACGATACATCAATATTTCCAGCACTCAAAGGATCTCGAAGTGCACCTTGAGCAGACAGGAAAAAAAGACCTGGCCGAGCAGCTGAAAAAGATTCCCGAACTAGCCGTTTTTTATTACACTCTCCAGGAAAAACCAATGGGGCTTGGCCATGCGGTACTTTGCGCCGAAGAGTTCTGCAGGAATGAATACTTTGGACTGCTGCTCCCTGACGACGTGATGCTTGCCGATCCCACAGTCCTGTCGCAGCTGGAATCGGTAAGGAAGGAATACGGCGGGTCGGTCCTGAGCCTTGAGGAAGTAGATCATGAGGATACTTCGAGGTATGGGATCGTCGATGCAGAAGAGGTGGAGCCGGGCGTATACAGGGTAAAGGGACTTGTTGAAAAGCCAGACCCGAAAGAGGCTCCCTCAAATCTTGCGATAATGGGAAGATATGTTCTCTCTCCTTCTATCTTCAGACATCTTAAGGGCATTGCCAGGGGCAGGGGAGGAGAATACCAGCTTACCGACGCGATCGCCTCGATGCTAAGGGAAGAACCGGTCTATGCGCTCATATATAAAGGGAGAAGGCTGGACTGCGGAGTCAGGGAAGGCTGGATTAAGGCGACTGTAACGATGGCCATGCGGGATCCTGATCTAAAAAAGATCATCATGGATACTGTCTGGAAAGAGACCGGGAAAAAACTGTAATAAATTAGCCCGAAAGCCCGGCAGATGCTACGGTTTGATAATGAGACACACAGGCATTTTATTCAGCAGGTTCGGCAGTGAACGGAAAGTATATCCTTAAGTGGGTAATGTCCTTCAAAGCGTTGTCGTTTCTTCCATCGACATCGGGAAGTCTCTGCCACGCGCCGCCGTTCTTTCTGACAAGCA
>JAKQBZ010000126.1 GCA_029559435.1 Deltaproteobacteria bacterium
GGATCGGCGCAAGCCAAACCGTAAGAGCTTGCTGGATCGGTTTCATGGCAACATTGCTGCGTGGCTTGAAGAAGACATGGAGTACAAGGCGACCTGGATATACGACAAGCTTCGTCCGATGGGTTTTGGCGGGAGCTATGAGATCGTTAAAAGAGCCGTGCATGATATCAAGGCGGAACGTCAGCGGACCGCTTATATGCGTTTTGAGACGGAGCCTGGGTACCAGTCGCAGGTGGATTTTGGGGAGTTCCAGTTTGACAGAGCCGACGGCACAAGCGGGAAGATCTATCTTTTTTCGATGATCCTCGGCTTTTCGCGGAGGATCTACTCCGAGTTCGTCGAGCGGTGCGATTTACCGACCTTTCTGGATTGTCATATCCACGCCTTCGAGCATTTTGGCGGTGTGACGGCGGAGATTCTCTACGACCGGATGAAGAACGTTTTCATCGGCAAGTTCGCCGGCAAGAACAAGTTCAACGACACCTTGGCGGGATTTGCATTGCATTACGGATTCAAGCCACAGGTTGCCCCGGCTTATGCCGCCTGGGTGAAGGGGAAGGTGGAAAGACCCTATCATTTCATCCGGGAGGGGTTTTGGCGTGGTTACGGGTTACTCTGTCGTGAGACGGCCAACAGGGACCTTCTGCAATGGCTCCAGCTTAAAGATCAGAGGATTCATGGGACAACCCACGAAGTGGTGTCGGAACGATTCGAGCGAGAGCGGCCCCATTTACAGGCGCTGCCGCCGCGGGCATTCGACACCTCCTGGCGGGTCTACCGCAAGGTCAACAAAGACTGCACCGTCCGTTTTGAAGGCAACAGCTTTGTTGTCCCCCACCCCCTGGTGGGGAAGGGTCTTATCCTGCGGGTCAAAGACAAGTGCATGAGGATCTTCGAGGATAATCGGTTGGTTGTGACCTATGAGATTCCTGAAGGAAAAGGACGTCTGGTTCAGGACAAAAGATTCTACGAAGCCTTGAAAAATGATCGAGAGATGAACAGGCGCAAATACGGCCAGGCAAGACGCGGCAAGGGGCGCGCCAAATGCACGATCAGCCCGCTCAAGCCGCTCTATGACATGGATGTGGAGATCCGTTCTCCTCATATGTATGATCAGATGATCGGGGAGGCAAGGATATGAGCGATACCCTGATTCTTGATCGCGTCCAGACCAGCCTGACGCGCCTGAGACTTCCCCGGACAGGGGAGATCCTTGAAGGCGTAATGCAGGCGGCACAGGAAGGGAAAAAGAGCTACCTGTCCTTTCTCGATGATCTTCTGGAAGAAGAGGTTAACTGCCGGGAACAGCGGCGGGTGGAAACATCCCTGAAGCTATCGGGGCTTCCCTTTGTCAAGAGCATCGACGAATTTGATTTTTCCTTTCAGCCCAAGCTGGATCGTCAAAAGGTGATGTCGCTGTTCGATCTGACCTTTATCCGTCAAAAAGGCAATGTGATCTTCCTGGGGCCGCCCGGCGTCGGCAAGACGCATCTGGCCGTATCGCTTGCCGTGAAGGCATGCCATGCCGGTCTGAGCATCTACTTTACTACGATGGAGGACTTGATCGTAAAGTTGAAAAAAGATCATGGCACCGAACGGAAAGGCAGAGGCCGAGGCTATAACAAATCGGCGCTGGTGATCGTGGATGAGGTTGGCTATACGCCGATCGACCGAGAGGAGTGCAACCTCTTTTTCCGATTCATTGCCAACCGATATGAAAAGGCCAGCACCATCATCACGTCCAACAAAGCCTTCTCCGACTGGACCGAATTATTCCATGATCCGGTCATTGTCACGGCATTCCTGGACCGCCTGCTTCATCACAGTGTGGTCATCAACATGCGGGGCAACAGCTACAGGCTCCGTGGAAAAGTCGGAAAGGAGGGGGTGGAAGTGAGCCCGTCATGAGGACCGGGTGGCTCACTTTTCACGACCGAAAATGGCTCACTTTGAAAAGACCGTTGACAGCATGAAACACGCATCGGAATATTTTCAAAAAGTCCTTCGCCGCTATGGTGTTCCTGATGCTCATCATTATATATTGACGAGTATTGATACGGCCAATTCCAAAGGCTATACTTTATTTGCTGTCGTTTATCGTCCAACCG
>JAKQBZ010000131.1 GCA_029559435.1 Deltaproteobacteria bacterium
TTAAGGTGCGGGACGATGAAGTTGCCGTCAAGCTCCTTCACGATCTGTGCAAAATCGCCTTCGTCGGGCGCCCAGAAGTCTCTTGAGCCCGCGTTATAGAGGAAGAGTATCGCCGAGATGATGCAGACGATGCAGAGGGTCTTTTTCATACATAGTTCTTAACGATGTTATCGAAATCGTTCATGGCGTCTTCCATGCTGCGGGTATTCAGGATGTATTCATCGGCGAGGGCGACCGGCACGGCGGCCCCGTATTCGACCTCCCTCATGTCCCTGTCGTCAAAGGCGTCCGGCGAATCGTCGGACCTCCCCCGCGACATAATCCTTTTCAGCCTCAGTTTGCGGGGGGCCACAAAGGCGACCACCACGCAGCCGGCCCTTTTCCTGATAAGCTCCACTTCCTGCAATGAGCGTATGCCCTCGATGAAAACGACCGGGCCCTCTGACCCCATCGCGCGCGCGAGGGCCAGCCGTGTTACGCCCATTCCGTCAGCTCCACGCAATTTCGTTGAGACCATGGCGGTATTTTCTGCGTTCGATTCGAGCCCCTGTTTTTTGACCTCTTCGCGGACGACATCGCCGGTGGCAAAATATGGGACCTGTTTTGATTCAGCGTAGCTTCTGGCAATATTTTTACCAGAAGCCGGCATCCCGACAATAACAAAAAGCATCATTCAACCTCCCCCACATAAAATAATGGCTGACCGTTCTTTTCGCAGCATCTTAAAAAATAGGGGCAGACTATAAGCCGGGTTCTGTTCCCCGCCTTCAGCGGGGCGGTGATCATTTCTCTTACCGGTCCAGGTTGCCCTGAACCTGTTGCGGCCTACCCGGGTATTTGGACGGGCCATCCTTGTCGCGCCAGGGCGCGACACCCTTTTTGGCCTTGCATCGAATGGGGTTTACCAAGCTGCCCGGTCGCCCGGACACTGGTGAGCTCTTACCTCACCTTTTCACCCTTACCCCGCCTTGCGGCGAGGCGGTGTCTTTTCTGTGGCACTTTCCTTAGGGTTGCCCCCAGTCCCCGTTAAGGACCATCCTGCCCTTTGATGCCCGGACTTTCCTCCCTGCGAATATACAGAGCGATCACCCGTCTGCCCCTCTTTTTATCGCTTCTTTTGCAAGCTTATCGGCTATTTTATTCTTTTCTCTCGGGATATATTGTACCGTAAAGCGGCGAAAGTTTCCTGCTATATTTTTGATCGTCGCTACATAGGCCCTTAAAACATCATTTTTGATCTTGAATTTTCCCAGCACCTGGTTGGCAAGGAGGAGTGAGTCGGTATAGACGGATATCTCCGGGATATTGGAACCCTTTGCCTTCTTCAGGGCGAAAAGAAGCGCTTCGTATTCCGCCATATTATTTGTCATGTGGCCGAGAAAGATGTTGTCGCGAAGCAGCTCCCTGTTTTCATCGTCACATACAACGAGGCCTGCGCCCGATTGTCCGGGATTACCGGAAGAGGCGCCGTCGATATACATGTGCCAGTGCATTATTCGTTTTCTGCGAAATAGAGGATGCGGTTACAGCTGGGGCACTGTATGAGCTTTTTGTTTTTTGTAACCTCTATAAAAAGCTGCGGAGGTATGTTCATAAAACATCCCATACACACCCCGTTTTTGACGTTTGTTACGGCTATGCCGCTGCGTTTTCCCTTGAGCGTGTTGTACTTTGAGGTCAGCTCGTTGCTTAAAACAGAAAGGAGGTTGTCTCTTTGCGTTTTTAACTCCCCGATAATCTTATCCATCGATTTGGTCTCTGCATCCAGCTTTACCCTTTCGGCTTCGATCTCTTTCCCTCGCTTCTGGAGCGTTGCCTGAGATGATTCGTAATCCTTTTTCAGCTCCTCGGTCTTTTCCATAAGCGTGAGTATATCTTCTTCTGTTTTGTCGTTCGTTGTTTTTGCTGCCTCTATTTCCTTCAGCAGGGCCTGGTATTCTTTGTTTGTCTTGACCTCGTAGAGCTTTGATTCGACCTTTTTTATCTTGTCCTTGTCGATCTCCAGCTCTTTTTCCTTCTTTTTCCGCTCCTTCTCAAGTTCTTCAAAAACCACTTTTTCTTTTTCCAGCTTCTCTTTTAACTGCTTCAGCTCTTCATCCATTTCTTTTAGCTTCTTCGGCGCTGTTTGTAGTTTTGTCTCCTTCTCTATGATTTGCAGTTCTATCTTTTGTGCCTCATATAAGGTACCCAGTTCATGCTCCAATGGCGGCCTCCAAAATGTTAAAGGGGGTGAACCTATCGGCCACCCCCTTTACAAAAGTTTTATGACATGTTTTGATATGTTTTCGTTCCATATACATTGTTTGGGCCCACCTGGGTTCGAACCAGGGGCCTACCGGTTATGAGCCGGTGGCTCTTCCAGCTGAGCTATGGGCCCGCTGGATTATAGATTATAACGATAACGGTGTTTTTGTCAAGGATGCGCAAAAGAGCAACCAGCCGTCAGCTATCGGATCAGGATGCTCGATGCTTGATACTGGCGATAAAAACAGAAGATGAGAGGATGGGAAGATGAGAGGATGGGAAGATGCGAGGATGGGAAGATGCGAGGATGCGGTGCTGACCGCTGTCTGCCGGATACGGCACATGGGATCAGATGCTTGCAATGACAGTTTGAAGTTTATGGAAAATTCTGATAAAAATTACCTTTTCAATGCAATTTTATAGTATACATTCCAAAGGATTTTTATGAAAAGGGAGAAAAAAAGGGGCCTTGTCCTGATCGTTGTGGGAATATGCATACCTCTCATGGCACTGCCTTTTGTAACGGGTTTTGACGCGCAAAAAGGAATTATTAAAAATGTTTACGAAACGGGAATACCGTTGCAGAAGACAACCCACGAAATGCCTGAAACAGGCGCAAAGACGCAGACAAAAGAGGCAAAGGACGGGAGATCCCTTGTGGAGCGGTTCACGCCCCGCATGATTCCCCTGCGGTATCTCCTTGCCCTCGGCGTCTTCCTTATCTTTATCGGAATAGTGAAGATAGACAGGGCAAGCAAAACCCCGTAAGGCGCGAAGACCCGTGAGGCGTAAGGCGTTAGGCGTGAGGGGGGGGGAACTCAATAGCAGAAAGAACGCAATGTCATTGCGAGCGGAGTGTGACAATCTCATTCAACCCGGATAAATAATCAGCACAATACGATTTGCTATACGGTTGTAATCCACTTACGACTTACGCCTAACGCCTTACGGTTTTAAACTTCTCAAACATTTTCTCAAATTTTCATTCCATTTTACCTAAATTCTTTATAGAATGTTTTTGATATTTGAGCATCTCTTAAACAAAAAGGAGGGGAGTTATGGGTGAGCCCAAGGTAACAAAGGAAGAGCTTCTCGCAAAAGCCAGGAAACCAGCCCAGGACGCTATGAAGATGCACCCTTATTACAAGGGCAAGATCGAGGTAATACCGAAATGTGTTATCAGGGACATCAAGGACTTTGCCATATGGTATACTCCCGGCGTTGCTGAACCCTGCAAGGATATTCAGCAGAACCCCGAGATGGTCTTTGAACATACGAACAAGGCAAATATGGTAGGGATCGTTACGGACGGGACGCGGGTGCTCGGCCTCGGCGACATAGGGCCCATGGCGGGGCTGCCTGTCATGGAAGGAAAGGCTCTCCTTTTCAAATACCTGGGCGGAGTGGATGCCTTCCCGATATGCCTCGACACAAAAGATCCCGACGAATTCATCAAGACCGTTAAGTATCTATGCCCGAGCTTCGGAGGGATCAACCTCGAGGATATTGCGAACCCGAAATGCTTCTACATCCTTGAGAGGCTGCGCGCAGAGGCGCCGATACCGGTATGGCACGATGACCAGCAGGGGACTGCGGCCGTTACCCTGGCGGGATTGATCAACGCCCTGAAGGTTGTAAAGAAGAAGATAGAAGATGTGAAGATCACCATGATCGGCATAGGCGCGGCCAACGTCTGCATCACAAAAATGATAATAAAGGCGGGCGCTGATCCTAAAAAATTCATTGTTGTTGACAGCAAAGGCATCCTTAGCAGGAAGAGGGATGACATCAAGCAGACACATAAAGAAAAGCTCGAATTTTGCCAGATGACGAATGCCGAGAACAGGGATGGCGGCATGGAAGAGGCGATAAAGGGCCAGGATGTGGTGATCGCCCTTTCGAAGCCGGGGCCCGACACGATCAAGAAGGAATGGATAAGCACCATGGCTGACAACGGCATCGTCTTTGTATGCGCGAACCCTATCCCCGAGATGTGGCCGTGGGATGCAAAGGAGGCAGGGGCAAGGGTAGTGGCCACGGGGCGAAGCGATTTTCCGAACCAGGTCAATAACTCCGTAGGGTTTCCCGCGATCTTCAGGGGCACCCTCGATGTCATGGCGACAACGATCACCGACGAGATGTGCATTGCCGCCGCCGTTGAGCTTGCAAGGTGTGCAGAAGATAAGGGGCTCCGGGAAGACTACCTCCTCCCTACCATGGATGAATGGGAGGTATTCCCGAGAGAGGCTGTGGCAGTAGCGAAAAAGGCGATGGAACAAGGGGTCGCACGGCTGAAGATAGATGAAAAAGAGCTTTTCAGGATGGCAGAGGCCAAGATCAGGAGAGCGCAGGAAGAGGTAGGCCTCCTGATGGAAAAAGGGATCATTGCACCTTACAAGGAGTAAGCCATGAGAGAGGTCCATACAGACAGCATTATTTCTGCCGTAGAAAGCCTGTTTATTGACGCCAATATCAATCTTTCCCAGGGTGTTTTTGATGCGCTGGACCGGGCTGTAGAGAAAGAAGAGTCTCCCGTGGGCAAAGAGGTGATCAGGGAATTGATCAACAACGCAAACATTGCCAAAGCAGAGCATATGCCCATATGCCAGGATACGGGCCTGGCCGTTACGTTTGTCGAGATCGGCCAGGAAGTGCACGTTGTCGGGGAGCCTCTGTCGGAGGCGATCGCAGAAGGGGTGCGCAGGGCATATAAAAATGGCTATCTGAGGAAATCATGCTGCGATCCTTTTTCGAGAAAGAATACCGGCGATAACACTCCGCCCATCATCCACACCCATATCGTCCCCGGCGACAGGATAAAGATCGTTGCGCTGCCGAAAGGCGGCGGAAGCGAAAACTACGGGGAAGTGCGAATGCTCGTGCCCTCCCAGGGAAAAGAAGGAGTGAAGTCATTTGTTCTCGATATGGTGACAAAAGGCGGACCCAACCCGTGCCCTCCGATCATTGTCGGGGTCGGGATCGGGGGCAATTTTGAGACCTCGGCATTGCTCTCAAAAGAGGCGCTCATGGTGCCTATCGGCCAGCGGAACCCTGACCCCGCGACAGCGTCATTTGAGATGGATATCCTTGATGCGATAAACAAGACGGGCATAGGCCCCCAGGGGTACGGCGGGACCGTGACCGCCCTTGACGTCCACATCAAGATGCTGCCATGCCATATAGCGTCGTTGCCCGCTGCGGTGAACATACAGTGCCACGCGCACCGGATCAAAGAGATAGTGATCTAACCCGGAAGGCGGGAAGAACAGAGGGCGAGAAGAGAAGGGAGAGGTGCATATGGAGATAAAAAAGATTCAAACACCGCTTGACGACAGCACCGTAGAGAAACTGAAGGCCGGAGAAAAAGTTTTCCTGAACGGTTTTATCTTTACCGCGAGGGACGCGGCGCATAAAAAATTTTTCGAAGCGCTTGATAAGGGCGAAGAGCTGCCTTTTGATATGCGCAACCAGATCATCTATTACTGCGGGCCATCGCCGGCCCCTCCCGGCAGGGTTATCGGCTCATGCGGCCCAACGACGAGCGGGAGGATGGATGCTTATGC
>JAKQBZ010000136.1 GCA_029559435.1 Deltaproteobacteria bacterium
CGCCCTGGTGCATGAGGGAAGGCTCATCGCCGGCGCGTGCATGCCGAAGGCATCTTACCTGTACCTTTCCCTTATTTCTTCCTTTAAGGGGGTCGCTGAGGAGCTTGCCAATTTTTCAGAGAGCCTCTGAAACAACGCGACCGTCACCCCTCATTGCACCGGCCGGCTGCAGAGATGAACTACCCCGCGGCACGTTGCGGGGTATCAGAGGATAGAAGCAACATGATTTAGCCCCCTCACCCTGACCCTCTCCCGCAACTCGTTGCTGGATGCTCGTTGCTGGATGCTCGTTGTTGGATGCTGGATGCTCGTTGCTGGATGCCGGCGGGGACAACGTCGTCATCGCTGCCCGCTTGGTGATTCGGTCATTGGTTATTGGGTATTAATTGGTGATTGATGTTTGGTGATTGGTTATTAAGTTTTTGCCATGATCAGGGTTGATCCGTTGCTCATCCCTTATATCGGTGCCTTTTGATGAATTTCTCGATCTCCACGGCAACGAAGACCATGGACGACAAAGCGATGCTGATGAACAATTCATTGATGGTCAGGGGCGCTGTTTTGAATATGGGGTTCAAGGCAGGCACGTAGATCGTCGCCATCTGGAGCACAAAGGTCAGGAGGACCGCGCCGAGAAGGTACTTGTTTGAGAGGAGGCCCATCCTGAACAGCGACTCTTTCTCAGAGCGTATGGCAAGGACATGGCCGAGCTGGGTAAGACAGAGCACCGTAAAGGTCATCGTTTGCCAGTGGACGTTCCCTGCCCTGATCGACCACGACTGGACAAAAAGGATGATGCACGCCATCAGGAGCCCTACCCACATTACATGAAGGCCCATCCCGTGGGCAAATATGCTTTCCCTCGGATGGCGCGGGGGCCTGTTCATAACGTCCTCCTCCGCCGGCTCCACAGACAGTGCGAGCGCAGGGAGGCCGTCTGTCACCAGGTTTATCCAGAGCAGGTGTATCGGCAAAAGAGGTATCGGCAGGCCAACCAGCGGCGCAAGGAAGAGGGTCAATATCTCCCCTGAATTCGTCGTAAGGAGGTATTTGAGAAACTTCCTGATATTGTCGTAGATATTTCTGCCCTCTTTCACCGCCCTCACGATGGTGGCGAAATTATCGTCCAGGAGTATCATGTGGGCCGCTTCCTTCGACACGTCCGTCCCGGTGATCCCCATGGCAACCCCGATGTCCGATCTTTTTAGGGCCGGGGCGTCATTGACGCCGTCGCCGGTCATGGCGACGAACTGCCCCTTGTCCTGAAGCGCCTTGACGATCTTGAGCTTCTGCTCCGGCGCCACCCTCGCGTATACACGGATGTGCTCTACCCTCTCCTCAAATTTCTCCAACGACAACTGCTCGAGCTCCCTCCCCGAGATAACCGCCTCCGGGTCATCGTCAAGAATCCCGAGGCGCTTCGCTATGGTCTGTGCCGTGAGGGGATGGTCGCCCGTTATCATCACCGGCCTTATCCCTGCCGCCCTGCACATCGCGACGGCACTTTTCGCCTCTTCCCTCGGAGGGTCCATCATCCCTACGAGGCCCAGTATCGTAAGCCCTTTCTCCATATTATCAGGAGAGATATCCTCGGGGAGCCTGTCCCATTCCTTCTTCGCTATGCAGAGTATCCTCAATCCGCTGGCGGCCATCGCTGCGTTGACGGCTTGAAGCTCTTCTTTGTCGACGGCCTTTAATCCGTCGGACGACAATATATTCTCCGATCTTTCGATGAGGACGTCTGTAGCGCCTTTTGTGAAGGAGATGAACCCGTCTTCCCATGTGTGGCATGTGGTCATGCACTTTCTTTCAGAATCGAAGGGGATCTCGGCAACTCTCTTGTGTATCTTCTCCAGTTCCTTTTTGTCAAATCCGTGCTTGCTCGCAAAGCTGTAAAGTGCGGTCTCTGTCGGGTCGCCGATGACGCCGCCCTCCGTGTCCTCCTGGGCGTCGTTGCTCAGCGCAAGGGCAGCCAGGGAATACCGTCCGGGATCGCCCGCGTCCCCGTTCTCTCTCACGTCCAGCTCCTTGACGGTCTTCCCGTCAACGAACAGCTCTTCTACGGTCATCCTGTTCATCGTGAGGGTCCCGGTCTTGTCGGAGCAGATATAGGTCACCGATCCGAGGGTCTCCACGGCAGGGAGCCTTCTTATGAGGGCGTTCCGCCTTACCAGCTTCTTGGCGCCCAGCGCGAGCGATATCGTGATGACCGCCGGAAGCGCTTCCGGTATCGCTGCGACCGCGAGCGAGATGGCCGTGAGGAGCATCAGCATGACCTGCTCTCCCCGTAGAATCCCGATGCCGAACACGATCGCGCATATGGCGAGGACTGCGACGGCAAGCTTCTTGCCAAA
>JAKQBZ010000072.1 GCA_029559435.1 Deltaproteobacteria bacterium
GGTGGAGGCGGGGGCGGCGGTGGCGGCTCAACTACCGGAGGCGGGGGTGGCGGCGGCTCAACAACCGGCGGTGGCGGCTCAACTACCGGAGGCGGCTCAACTACCGGAGGCGGCGGCGGCTCAACAACTGGCGGAGGCGGCGGAGGAGCGACGTGTTCTGCCCTTGCCTCTTTCGGCTGCGCCTTTTTCTTTTTCTCCTTCTCCGTCACTATCTCTTCACGCGACACCTGAGGCGTCGGCCTTTCCCTGCTCTTTCGTTTCTGAATAGCAGGGCCTGTCAGTTTTTCAAAGCGCTCGCCGATCTGCTTTACTACATCGCCCGAAATGACGTCGAACCGGTTCGTCTCGCCTGCCTTCAGGCACAGCTTGGCTATCTTGTTAACAAGCCGGGGCACCCCGTGGTCAGAGTATTCCCACAGCCAGTGAATGGCGTCATCGCTGAAAAGGCTTCGCGTTCCTCCTGCCAGTTTAACCCGTGTTTCAACGTAGTTCTTGACCAGCTCTTCGGACTCTATCTTGTCAATCCTGTTGTACGTGCCGATACGCTGAAAAAGATTGGCCCGCTTCGGGTGCTCCAGCCTGCTCGCCAGCTCCATCTGCCCTGCCAGAACAATAGTAAAGAGATTCCGCGTGTCATCCTGCATATTCGTAAGAAGCCTCAGGCTTTCCAGGTTGGCCGGGGATATGGCATTCGCTTCGTCGATAAATATGAGCACCTTTTTCCCTTCATCTATCGTTTCGAACAACAGTTTGTTGAATGTCTCCAGAAGATCGATCTTGCCCCTTCTTTCGCACTGCTTTCCCGTCAACTGCCCAATAATCTCCTTCAAAAGCTGAACAAAAGACATATCAGGGTTCGTGACAAAGGCTATCTTATACTTTTCGTGATCCAGCGAATCGAGGATCATCCTTAACGACAGGGTTTTCCCAAGGCCCACATCACCGACGATAACAGTGAGGCACTCATTCCCTTCCTCAATTGCAAAAAGGGTCTCGGCTATCGTGTTTTCAACCGACGCATGGGACTCCACATACATCGACGGGTCCGGCACGTTATCGAATGGTGGCTTTTTAAGGCCCCAGTAATCAGTATACATGTAGTTGACCTCCTTCTATGGTGGCAAAAAACTTCGTTGCAACTACTTTTATGGTCATATACGATAACCCTTCTTGCTCCATCTACAGCTGTATATTGCCGCTCAGGTAATCTATAACGTCCTCAAGCAAGAAACGCCTCAGCTTCCCTATCTTGTAGCTCTTTATCTCTTTCATCCTCACAAGCTTGTAAAGGAAGCTCCTGCTTATCTGGAGCATCGTTGCCACATCTTTGGAGTTGAGCATCCTTGTAGTATAAACAGGCTTGAAATGAAAATTGAAGGCGGTCTTTCCGCTCCCTGTCTCTTCCATCGATATTTTAACGCCCTGGTGCTTTCCGCTCACGAGATCTTTGATCAGGTTCATCGACTGGACAGCCTGAGATTGCTGCGGCGTCAGCTCGATAGAAAAGATCTGCTCCTCATCGCCTGCGACCTCCTTAAAGATCAGGTTATCGCCATCATGGATATGGAAGCTCGGCGGCAGCATGAAACCCGGAACGTTCGATATTTCCTGTATCTCCTGTTCCTTCGGGGTCGGTTCGGCGGTGTCAACCGGCGCGTCCTGACCCTGCTGCTGCGCCTTCTTTCTCCTCGTGACAATGGTGAGTTTTTCCATGATTCCCCTTTTATATGAACATATTCTGCATACAATTATAATATATATTCAATGATATGTGTCAACCAAAATCAGATACTGCTGCAATTATTTCACCTGTTTATGGCTCAATCCTGAAGTAAACTAATATAAATGAGGATAAGCAACATAATATGGCAGCCTGAAAAAGTTCAACTAACAGTTGAATTTGCAAAATATAATGGTGTAACATTTCACTGTCAGAAGCTATGTGCAGCGTATGATAAAAAACCCTTTCCTCACATTGCAGATCATCTTTTCAAGGATCTTCTCGCCCGCCAGGATTTTCATTATAAGCTTTGCGGCGGTGATACTCACCGGCGCTGTCCTTCTCTGGCTTCCCTTCTCTGCCAGCAAAGGGCAGCTGGCATTTATCGATGCCCTCTTCAGCTCAGCGTCAGCGGTCTGCGTCACAGGGCTTGCGGTGATCGACATCGGCCAAGACCTTTCCCTGGCAGGCCAGATAATAACAATTTTTCTCTTCCAGTGCGGCGGGCTGGGCATTGTAACCTTTTCGGTGTTTTTTTTCGGGATGATGGGCATCGGCGTATCTTTCAAGGGAAGAGAGATCATACAGACGACGTTCTTGCACAGCCCGAAGACCGACTTCTACCAGATACTCAGGTCCGTCTTTATCTTTACCTTTATTATCGAGTCGATCGGAACGCTTTTGCTTCTTGTGCGCTTTGCCAGAGACTTTCCTTTCTGGCGGGCATTATATATCTCCATATACCACGCCATCTCGGCCTTTAACAACTGCGGGTACTCCCTCTTTTCCAACAGCCTCATTGACTACAGCGGCGACTACCTCGTTAACGCCACGGTCATAGGCCTTATTGTCCTTGGCGGTATCGGGTTTGTCGTGATCCACGAGATCATCTACCGTCTGCGGGGCCTTGAAAAACGCCTTTCCGTCCACACAAAACTGGTCTTTATTACTACTTTGGTCCTTATCGCCGGCGGAACTATCCTCTTTTACTTCTTTGAGCGCAACCACAGTATCAAAAATTTCCCTCTCGATACGGCCATCCTTGCATCTCTCTTTCAGTCAATAACGGCGAGGACATGCGGCTTTAACACTGTTGACATAGGCCACCTTACCAACCATACCATACTGGTTCTTATAATCCTCATGTTTATCGGGGCCTCGCCCGGCTCTGCGGGCGGCGGCGTCAAGACAACAAGCGCGGCGATCCTGTTTCTCATCATCTGGAACAGGATCAGGGGCAGCGAAGAGGTCAATGTGTTCAACCGGACCATCCCAAGGGAGATTTCAACGAAAACGATCTTTATCATCTTCGCGTCCGCCTTTTCAGTGGCCCTGATAACATCTGTTCTCCTCTTTTCCGGCGCCGGCAATATAGCGACCGTCGAGTCGCGCCACCTGTTCATTGAATATCTTTTCGAATCTGTCTCCGCATTCGGGACTGTGGGTTTATCTTTGGGCACAACGCCAAACCTTGATCCCTTCCAGAAGCTGGCCGTCATCATCCTCATGTTCGCCGGAAGGGTTGGGCCGCTGACGCTTGCGCTGTCTCTCACCATGCGGCCCGACAAAAAGACCTTGTCGTATGCCGAAGAAACGGTTATGGTAGGCTAAGGAGGTTGAGGAATGAAAAAAAGAGTCGTCGTTATAGGAATAGGCATCTTCGGATTCAACGTTGCAAAGAACCTTTATGAGCATGGCATCGAAGTTGTTGCCGTTGACAAAAAAAGAGAGTCTATCCAGCAGGTAAAAGATTACTGTACAAAGGCGATCCTCGCCGACGGCACAGACAAGAACGTTATTGATGCCATAGGGCTTCGCGAAGACGACATTGTCATCGTCTCTTTCGGCGAGGACCTTGCCGCGAGCACATTGATCACCCTTCACCTCAAGCAGCTCAAGATAAAAAATATCATTGTCAAAGCGCCGAATATGGAGCACATGCTTGTGCTGGAAAGCGTCGGAGCAACAGAGGTCATCATTCCGGAAAAGGAGATGGCCGGCAAGGTTGCCAAAAGCATCATTTCGCCCAATATCCTTGATTACATCCCCCTTACGGATGATTACATGATCTGCGAGATCGCTCCGCCCGCAAGCCTTGTCGGGAAAACCCTTGCCGATGTCCACCTGCGGAGCAAATACCACGTCGATGTAATTGCCATCAGGGACACCCTTACGGACAAGGTCCACATGGTGCCGACCAACTATATCATTAAGGACAGCGAGGTGATGGTTGTAATCGGCAGGACAAAGGACATAGATCAGATCGAATGATAGAGGCGGTGAACAGGAGAAAGCCATCAGCCGTCAGCATACAGCTATCAGCGCGAAAGCCGTAAGTCGTTAGGCGTGAAGCGTTAGGCGATAAACCACTTACGCCCTATGAGGTTTTCACCAGCAATGAGTATCCAGCATCTGGAATATTGTATTTATATATTAAAGGCGTTACAATAACTTTTAATGTTTATCCCATTAACCACATACATACCTTAATCCCGGTAAAATAAATCATACAGCCATCAAGGAGATAGAATGGAGCAAGACCCTCCGGAGCAACAACATCCGTTATTCGAAAAGATAAAACATACGATAATAGGCACTCCCCATAATATCAACGAACCCTCGATCTTTCACAGGCTGTCCCTCATACCGATACTCGCATGGATAGGCCTCGGAGCCGACGGTCTTTCATCGTCATCATACGGTCCCGAAGAGGCTTTCCGGACGCTGGGGCCCCATACGTATCTCGCCGTTTTTATTGCCCTCGCATCGGCAATCACGGTTATTATCATATCCTACTCCTATACCAGGATCATTGAGCATTTCCCTCATGGTGGAGGGGGTTACATCGTAGCCACCCACACCATCGGCAAAAATGCGGGGGTGGCCTCGGGATGTGCGCTCCTCGTGGATTATATGCTGACGATCACGGTCTCTGTCGTGTCATGCGGTGACGCCATATTCAGCTTCCTGCCGCTGTCCTTCCACGGGTACAAGTTGATCTTTGTAGGGTTTCTCATCGTCCTTCTTGTCATATTAAATCTCCGGGGGGTCAAAGAATCCGTAACAATACTTGCGCCTATCTTTATGCTTTTTGTTGTCACCCATGCCCTGCTCATCGGATACGGTTTTGCCACCCACATCAATCAGGTAAAACCCCTTGCCGGGGAGATCAAGAACAATTTCCAGGCAGGCCTCGCCAGTCTTGGAGGGCTCGGCCTTCTCGCCATTTTCCTGAGGGCATTCTCCATGGGCGCCGGAACATACACCGGTATCGAGGCTGTTTCGAACGGCATGCAGATCATGCGGGAACCAAGGGTCCATACAGGGAAAAGGACCATGGTATACCTGGCAACGTCCCTCTCCATAACGGCGGGCGGCCTTCTTGTCTGCTACCTGCTTTTCAGGATAAGGCCCGAGGAAGGCAGGACGCTCAACGCGATCCTCTCCGCAGAGATCTTCAGGAACTGGCCCTTCGGCCACTGGATCGCCTTGGTTACCATCATCTCAGAGGGCGCCCTTCTTATCGTTGCCGCCCAGACGGGATTCATCGACGGACCCAGGGTCATGTCCAATATGGCCATAGACTCATGGCTTCCACGGCGTTTTGCGTCGCTCTCCGAGCGCCTGACCATGCAGCACGGGGTCATCTTAATGGGCGTTGCCGCCCTGGTCCTGCTTCTCTATACCCAGGGGTCCATTACCGCGCTCGTCATCATGTACTCCATCAACGTCTTCATTACGTTTTCCCTGTCCCAGTTCGGCATGTCACGGTTTTTTGTGAAAAACAGGAACAGGGACAGGAAATGGAAGCGGCATATTGTCATTCACATCATAGGCCTCGTGCTCTGCCTCACGATCCTTTTTGTCACCATTTACGAAAAATTCGAGGAGGGCGGATGGGTAACGCTTGTATTAACGGCTGTCTTTATCGGCTTGTGCTACCTGATAAAGAGACACTACGCCAAAGTAAGGCAAAGCATCCGTCATCTCGAAGAGACCCTCTCCAATATACCGCCCTCGGATAAATATAACGACAATCCCGTTGATCCGGAGGACATGACCGCAATACTCCTTGTCGGCGGCTTCAGCGGGTTCGGACTGCATACGCTGCTGTCTATCGTTAAAAACTTTCCCAATATCTACAGGAACTATATCTATATCTCCGTGGCAGAGGTGGATTCCGGTTCATTCAAGGGAATAGCCGAGATGGAGGCCCTGAAGGAATCGGTAAAAAGAGACCTTGAAAAGTATGTGAAGATAACCAGGGTACATGGTTTCCCGGCGGATTACCGGTTTGACGTAGGGACCGACGTTGTCGATACGGTCACTGAATTGGCCGAAAAGACGGTCAAGGAATTTCCGCACTCCACCATCTTCACGGGGAAGCTGGTCTTCAAACACGAAAACCCTTTTCAGAGGATACTTCACAACGAGACTGCCTTTGCGATCCAGAGACGCCTGCAGTGGAACGGGATCGCCACGATGATACTGCCGATCCGCGTAGACGTTTAACGCATTGACAAATTTATCAGAAGCTTTCAATCACCTGCCTATTGATAAGCCGGGATCGTAAAAAGATACGGTAAGCCAGGCCAAGCCGGCCTATTTATACTGCGTGTGCCCCATCCTCGACTGCCAGCGAAAACGCAGGTCGTATTCGATCGGCGTATTGCCCGCGATTTTGTTTGCAATATCCTTGATCCGAGGTATGTCATCGTTGGCATGAACGGCGCCGCTTACCATGAGTCCGTATTCGACAAGCCCCTCTTCCTTTAATTTCACATCCAGGGACGATATGTGGAGCGTGTTGTCAATTGCAAGCTCAGCGTTGATCTTTGCAGCGAGGACTTTCAATTCAAGCAGCTTGACCGCCTTCTCGGTCTTAAGCTGCTCCCTCGCCTGAAGCTCTTTTACAACAGCCTGCGCGATCGCATCGTAGGTCTGGAGCCCCGTATCGAACAACAGGTCATACTGCGCAGGGTCATCCCAGGCAAACCCGTATACGAGATACACGGCGCCGGCCATTTCTTTATCCGCCCTTTTGATAAGCCACTCGGCGTTCTCGCTGTTTATCTCCTCCCACTGCATCACCTTCTCTATCCTCTTTTCTATGGGCGCCGTTGTCCGTATCCGCAGCACGTAGGGGATGTCCCTGAGCAGAAAATTGCCGCCTCTCCCCATGATGACCACGTTGTCCTGAAGGGCATATTGCAGGATATGCGACTGGATAAGCGCCACATAGCCCCTGAATGACCATTTAAATCGTTCCCACACGTCAGGCTTGTTCTCATCGAAATATTTTGCGAGCTCCTCCCACTGTGTGCCTATCTTTCGCATGTCCTCGAGGATGCGGCCCCTGTCCACATATTCATACCCCGTGCGTTCAGCCACTTTCCGGCCGATATCCTTCCCGCCGCTTCCGTATTCCCTTGCGATCGTCAGAATTGACATGACCCCTCCTATTTAGTGAAAGGAATGACCCATACGAGCATTGCCGGGATGTAGCAGAATATGAGCGATATAACAACATAGGGGACGGTTATAGCAAAAAATTCTTTCAAGCCGACCTTTCTCTGGTCTTCCTTTTCTCCAAGGTTCTTTGCAACGAACAATGCAGGGGCGCCTGCTATCGTCAGGTTGCTTCCCAGGGTGCCTGCCCAAAGGAGCATCCAGTAGAGCGGCCAGGGGTTCATGCCGGTCTCTTTGCCGAGGTCCCTGATGACATAAAGCATGGTAAGGATATACGCGTCATGCTCAACGATGCCTACGATAGGAGCGGTTACCCAATAAAGAACCGTGCTCCCTGTTACGAGGCTCTTCTGGATAAGGGGGGTTATCAGGTTTGAGACGGACTTTATGACGCCGGAGTGCTCCAGGCCTCCGACCAGCGCAAAGAGCGATACATAGAAGAATATCGCCCTCCAGTCGAGCTCCGCGAGGATCTGCTCTACGTCGGGGATCTCCAGGGTAAACCTGTCCTTAAAGATCTCAAATACCAGTATACAGGCAAGCGCGCCCCATAGAGCGATGAATCCGAGGTGGTAGCCGAAGATCGGCCGCAGCGCCATGGCGATGATCGTAAGCACAAAGATCCCGCAGGCGATGATCGCAAAGGGCTTGTCCTTGATATGATCGAGCGCCTTCTCTCCCGCCATGGATGCCACATCCATCGTCACGCCTTTGTACTTTCTCGAGAAGTACCAGAAGAAATAGGCGCAGGTAAACACATACGAGATCAACAGTATGAAGAACGATGAAGGGCGTCCCAGAAACCATAT
>JAKQBZ010000149.1 GCA_029559435.1 Deltaproteobacteria bacterium
TACAAACTGGTAACATAGTTTACAAAACAGACCGGATACATGGTTTACACTTTACGGCAGGGACTGCGAAAGGAGAAAACCGAAGGGCCTTTGCTCCCTCGTATCTCGTATCCGGCATCGAGCATCAAGTATCGAGCATCGAGTTGCGGGAGAGGGCCAGGGAGAGGGGGGGTACGATCGAGCTTCCTCTGTTCAAAATTCAAAACGTGTAAGAGGCTTTTGTTTAGGACATTTGATATTTGAGTTTTGATATTGTTTAGGATTTGGTGCTTAGAAATTCGTGCTTGGTTTCATGAAATATTTTTTGAATTGCCCTATGATTTATGTTACTAATGAGATGAACTGAGAAGGTTTTCGGCGGACAATGGAAAAGATAAGGACATTAAGGGGATTCAGGGATATCCTCGGCGAGGACATCGAAAAGTTCGAACGCATAGAAGGTGCGTCGAGACGCTACCTCGGCCTCCTCGGTTTTGCCGAGATCGCGACGCCGGTCCTCGAAAGCACGGACCTCTTTGTCAGGAGCATAGGGGATGCGACAGATATCGTTGAAAAGGAGATGTTTACCTTTACCGATCGCGGGGGAGACTCGCTGACGCTCAGACCTGAGGCTACCGCGGGGGTTGTCAGGGCATACCTGCAGGCGGGCATGTACGCGAAGGAGAGGATAAGCAAGGTATTCACCATAGGGCCCATGTTCCGGCACGAAAGGCCCCAAAAGGGCAGGTTCAGGCAATTCCACCAGGTTGACGTAGAGGTCTTCGGCACTGATGACCCGTTTATCGATGCGGAGCTGTTATGGATGATCTCCCTCCTTCTGGCGGACCTCGGGGTAAAAAGATACTCAATGGAGATCAACAGCGTTGGCTGCAGGCTTTGCAGGGAAGAATTCAGGGCTGTCCTTGTGTCCTATCTTGAGACAAGGAAGGACCGCCTGTGCGAGGACTGCCTGAGGCGGCTTTACAGAAACCCCTTAAGGATATTCGATTGCAAGAATACGCAGTGCATAGAGGTCAACAGCGAATCCCCGCTCCTGTTCGACTATCTCTGCGCGGAGTGCGGCAGCCATTTTAACAGCTTTCTTTCCCATATGAATGGTTTCGGAGTACCCTATGCTATCAACAAACGGCTTGTGAGAGGCCTCGACTACTATACAAGAACGGTCTTCGAGATCACCTCCGATGAGCTGGGCGCACAGAAGGCCTTCACAGCCGGAGGGCGTTACGACAACCTCGTGGAGGAGATGGGCGGCCAGAAGACGCCCGCAATCGGTTTTGCCATAGGCATGGAGAGGCTGGCGCTTATCGTGGGCAGCGGCGAACGCCCCCGGAAACCGGTCTTTTTCTTTGCCTATCTCGGAGAGCAGGCGAAGGCATACCTCGCACCGATGACAAAGGCCTTTGTTGACCAGGGATTGCCGGTACGCTATTCCTATGAGGGGAAATCCCTCAAATCCCAGATGCGGTACGCCGACAGCCTGAATGCCGATTTTGTGCTGATCCTCGGCGATGACGAGATAAGCAGGAAGGTGGTCGTTGTAAGGAACATGAAGGACAAAGATCAGTTCGAGCTGCCTCTTGACCCATCGGGACTCGCCGTGGAACTCAAACGGCTATTTCATAAAGAATAACAGATAGCCGTCAGCATGTTATCAAGCACTAATATCCAAGCACCAAATCCTAAACAATTTCGAAATCCTAAGCACGAAGCACTAAACAATATCAAAATCCAAATATCAAATGTCGAAAACAATTGCGTATTGCCTGTACTTCGAATTTTGAACATTTGAATTTGTTTAGGATTTAGAAATTAGGATTTAGGATTTAACTACGATATACAAAATACGATATACGACTATCAGTTGGTAATCTATTCTTCAGGCGTTTTGAATATCTTGCTCCTATAGATGGCGTAGGTGAGGATGATGGCGAGGATAAACCGGAATGCTATGAGAATGAAGCCGTTTGCGCCGATGACAACAAAGATGAGCGTATCTTCGATGATTGCATGGCAGATCGAGAGGAAGAGCAGGATGAGAAAGGCCTCCTTTTTGCCCACATTTGACGTGCGGATCGAGTGGATAATAACGCCGGCCCCATAGGTGAGGCCGATGATGATGCCCGTCACGAGAGGGATGAGGCCTCTTCCGGATATTCCGATGAAGGCAAAGCGCCTTTTTGCAAGCTTCGAATCCCTTCCTTTCAGAAATTCGTAAAAGATGCTGAGAGGCAGTATGATGAAAAGAAGCTTGGCGGATAAGATCAATGAATCCTTAAGGGCTACGAGAACAGTTTCCATATAACGTTCAATACCACTCCTGACAGCAGGCTGAAAAAGACCCGGACAGACATTAAAAGCCAGGCATTTACACCGGTCTGTTTTGTGACGGCAGTTTCAAGGGGGAGGCTGTGGGATATTCCGAGGATGAGGGCTGCGATGGTTATGTCCTTTGACGACAGCTCAAGGGGAGCGATCACGGCGATCGCGGCATAAAGATTGATGAAGTAGCCGGCCATGAGGCCGAGGGCAGCCTCTCCCGGCAGCCCGATAAGCTGCATAAAAGGTTTAAAAAAATCGCTTATGACGGCGATGAAACCCGTCTTTTTTATGAATTCTATGACGATATAGAAGGGCACTATTACCTTTGCCATGGTGAAGGTAATAGATACTCCGTTCATGAAACCTTTCCTCAAGACCGGTAAATAATTACCCATTTTCATTTGCCGGTATATGATAACCGAATATGTGGCCCCTGTCACCTGTTGTATATTAAAGACACAAAAATAAGGTGCGCAAAATTGCCGTAAGTCCCCCTGGGCAGCGCTGCGCTGCGCGTTGAGTCTGCCTTTTCAAAAAATGTTGCCTGATATCCAAGGTCAACTTTGAAAGGGCCATTGCCTATCGTCGTCCCCAGGGTAAAAATATTTCTCGTGGCATCGGGCAGCTCAGGCCCCAGCGTCTGTGCCGGCACAGGGCTCCTGTCATGCATATATCCGCCCCGGATCTCAAAGGATTTTGTCCACCGATAATTAAAACCAAAGGCGAAGCTTGGCACATTCCTCCATTTCTTAGAGTAATACGCATCGGCCGTTTTGTCGTCTGAGGCAACGCTGTATCCCCGCAAAGACGACCAGCCGGTATAGAGGATATCCCCTTCGAGCGTCAGAGGGCCCACATCTTTTGCTAAGCCGAAGGCAGCGAGAAAAGGAAGGGTGATCCTCGTGGAAGCCCTCGTGGCGGAGGAAGCAAGAGGAGGCGGCATGTACAATGACGCCTTTCCTTTATATCTGATCGGCGTTGCTGACCGGTATGTAAAGGCCAGGGTAAATTCTGCAGGTAATGTAATGGTACACCCGGCATTATAGCCAACGCCTTCCCCGTCTCCCTTTAGGCTCGCGCGGCCATCAGAAAGGCCGATGGAACTTAGATCGACTGCGTTTTTCATCGTCACCGAGCTTTGTACAAGGGAGATGCCAAAGCCAAGCGAGAGAAAGTCATTAACCCTGTATGCGATAACAGGGTTAACAAAGGTCGTCTTGATCTCCGCAAAGGTTATAGCGTATTTGCCTGTCCAGTTGTCAGGCCATTGTGTGGAAAGGCCGAAGGGGGAGAATACCCCCAGGCCGAATGAAAGGTCTTTTTCGGTATATTTGATAAAGACTGACGGAAGGCGGTGCGTTGCGGCCTTTGCATATGTCTTTTTGCCGGTACGGGAGTCTTCGAAGTATGTTGCAGGGATGATAACGGTGTTGCCGAAAGAGCCCCCGAAGCCTTTCCGGTACGGAAGCTGCGCAGGGTTATAAAATACGGCCGACGGGTTATCGATCGATGACGCTACCGCCATGCCCATGCCATTCGCCCGCGCATCCTGGTTATATATGAGAAATGCCGCCCCCGACGCTGTGCCCGGTGCGACAAGGGACAACAAGACTATAATATTTTGCATTACGGCTATGACGCCGGTTTTGTTATACAGAAAAGCATCCCCCTTACTAATCTGCCTTGCCTTAATTGAATAGCAGAAGGCCTTAAAAAAAACAATGAAAATATTTTGTAGCCATTTTTTGTTCAATTTAATAGAATAATAAGGAGAAAAGGGAAAAATGATATATACGGTCACCCTAAATCCATCCCTTGACAGGATCATAGAAGTTGAAGAGCTCATGTATGACGATGTCAATGAGGTTGTTGAGGAGAAGAGTTACCCAAGAGGCAAAGGGATCGATGCTTCAAGGGTTATCAAAGAACTCGGCGGCCAGAGCGTCGCCCTCGGATTCGTTGGCGGATATAGCGGCCTGGAAATGGAGGGCGGGCTTGTCAACGAAGGGATCCTTTGTGATTTTACAGAGATCCGCGGTGAGATAAGAACGAACGTCATCATTTATCAGAGGAAGAAAAAGCTTCAGACCTTGCTGAGCACCCGGGAGCCCTCTGTCAGCGAGGTGGAAAGTGCGGCCTTTTTCAGGAAAATCCAGGAGATACCGATGAACAGCATCGTAGCTGTAAGCGGCAATATACCGGCCGGCATGAATGAGAGCTTTTATGCACAGCTTATAACCACGTTAAAAGGGAAGCATGTCAGGATATTTCTCGACACCGACGGAGAGCCCTTGCGGACAGGGGTTGATGCAGGGCCATACCTTATAAAGCCCAATATCCACGAGTTCGGACGACTTGTGAAAAAGGGCGTCAACGAGATCGACGAGATAGTAGAATATGCAAAACCCTATGAAAATATTGTAGAATATATTGTAGTATCCATGGGGGCAAGGGGAGTTGTGGGCATATCGGGACAGGGGAATTTCTATGTTGCGCCGCCGAAAGTAAAAGTGAGGAGCTCCACCGGTTCCGGGGATTCGCTTCTGGCGGGCATTGCGTTTGTGTTAAGCGCCGGCGGCACTTTCGAAGATGCGCTGATGCAGGGCGTAGCCTGTGGAACAGCGACAGCATTAAATCCGGGCAACGATCTGTGTAAAAAAGAAGATATTGATTTTATAAAAAAAGATGTTATTATTAAAAAAATTTAATTTACTTATTGGCAGTGATATTATATATCTATTTTATAGGGTTTAAGAATAATGAAGAAAGGAGGTGAGAGTAAATGAAGAAGTTTGTTATGCTGTTTGTTGCCGTCGCATTTTTTGCGACAGTAGCATTGATGGGATGCGGACCATCACAGGAACCACCGAAACCGGCACCACCCAAGGAAGAAGCGAAGCCCGCAGCACCGGCGCCAGCAC
>JAKQBZ010000150.1 GCA_029559435.1 Deltaproteobacteria bacterium
TAACCAATTACCAATAACCAAGCTCCAATTAATCACCAATACCCAAATATTCAATAACCAAACGGGAACCCTTCAGGTCCTTCATGTTTGGGTATTCGGTCATTGATTATTGGGTATTATTTGGTGATTGGTGCTTGGTTATTGGTTATTTTCACCAAGTGTGCTGGCCGTATAATCAGCATAAACTATCACGAGAATTCTCTGAAGATCTCCCCGAAGCGGATGCTGTCGACGACCTTATCCTTGTATTTTTCGCCTATGGAGCTTCGGGCATCCTGGAGATCATTGGATTTAACGCCGTTTTCAAGGGCGCAGTATGCCTCGACATACGCAGCGAGGTCGTCTACGACCTTTATCATTTCGCCGTCACGGGGATTGTATTCATCCATGTTGAAGGACGCCGAGATGTCTTCAGAAGTTGTTTTTACTGTTTTTCCGTCCCTGGCGATGACGCTGCTGAATTCGTCCTCGGTGAACATCCTCACCTCAGCCTCCCACTCGCCGGGGATGAGGCTGAAGACCTCTTTTTCCATCTGCTCCTTCTCGTAGCTTTTTATAAGCTTGTCGAGACCTGCGATCGATCTTTTGACCGGAGAGATGATATCGCGGGTGAGGACTTCAGGCAGGTCGTGGAAGAGGCCGGTGAAGTAATCATTAAAACAACGCCTGGAACATCCGTTCATCTCAAGCGAAACGAGGTAGGACAGGATGGCAACGATGAGCATATGCCCCAGGACCGATGTCCTGGGCACCATGTTGATGTGGCTCCAGCGGAGCTGGAACCTGAGCTGCCCGCAGAGATCGAGAAAGTTCCTGTATTTTGTGTAAAGCGCGAGCTGCTGGATGCCTTTCAGGTCGTAGTACTTCTCCTGCCTTTCCTGGAGGTAGGATTTGATCTCCGGTATCTCATAGCCATGGGGGTTTGCGCGCTCGATGATGTCAAATTCCCACCGGGTCGCATAGAAATGCGCAGCGCTTAAGATCCTCTTGCTGATGGTGTTGTCTGTGCTGGCAAAGTATCTTTTGAACCGTGCCACAAATGCTTCGCCCATCGGCGCAATGGTGGGCTCCAGTCTTTTGAAGACCCATTCGCTCAGCCGCTTGTATTGCCCCGGGTCCTCTTTGATCCTGTTGAATATTTGCGGCTTCAGGTCGGTGATGACAAGCCGTTCAAGGAATTCGAACAGGGCGCCTTCGATGATCTCCTGCCAGTTCAAGTCTTTCCTGTTCTCCTCGAATTTCCCGAGGAAATAGGCGATGGTCATCTTGTGCGCCTGCTTGTCGAGCTCCATGAGCTCTACCGGCCTGATCTTGTCGTTCCACCGCCTCATGCCGGCGGCGCTGAATATCTTGAGGATAAATTCTTTCGTGATCATCGATATACTATGCAGCAATTATACACCGCAGAGGCCATTATTGGAATGAAATAAAAAAGGCTGCCCGCTAAGGCAGCCCTTTTATCTTCCTAACGCCTTATGACTTACGCCTCACGGCATTTATCACGCCTTTGCTATCTCAAAGGACATCTGGCCGTCTTCGTACTGCAGGGGTTTGATGGCAACGTCCATGCCGACCTTCACGTCCTCTGGCTTTAGGTCTTTCGCGAGCCTCGCGAAGAGCTTGAGGTCGCCGAAATCAACGAGGCCCATCGTATAGGGGCAATCCTTCTCGAAGCCGAAGGGTGCATAATAGGCGATGGTAAAGGTCTCAAGCTTGCCTTTTTTCGGCATCTCGAACCAGTCCATATCTTTCGAGAGACAGCTTGCGCAATCTGCCCTTGGCGGGAAGAACTTTGCTCCGCACTGCTTGCATACCGTCCCCTCGACCTTCCCTTCTGTCAGCAGGTCAACGAACTTCGCTGTCTTTGTCACACCGGTAAAGCTTTTTCTTCCAAATTTTTCGAATCCCATTCTATCACCTCCCAAAGATTGTCACGTTGCCGTAGAGGCCAACACCACCGACGTTATGAACGAGGCCGATGTCCGGGCTGCCGGGCACCTGCATGGAGCCTGCCTCATCGCGAAGCTGCAGAACGATCGTCCGTATCTGCGAGCCGCCGGTCGCTCCGATCGGGTGTCCCTTGGAGAGAAGGCCGCCGTCGACGTTGACCGGGATCCTGCCTTCCTTGTATGTTGCCTTTTCACGGACAAGCTGTTTGCCTTCGCCCATCGGCGCGAAACCGAGGCCTTCATATGCCATGATCTCGGCAATGGTGAAGCAGTCGTGGACCTCGGCTACCTTTATGTCCTTTGGTGTTAAACCGGCCATCTTGTAGGCTTCGGCCGCTGCATTGTAGCCGACGCTCAAGCCCTTTGCAAAATCAGGCCTTGCCGCCATGTTGACGGCTTCCGAAGCGGCGCCTATGCCGAGTATCCATATGGGTTTTTTCGAGAAGGCCTTTGCCTTTTCCGCATTCGCCAGGATTACACAGGAGCTGCCGTCCGCATTTGCGCAGGCATCGCCGACCCGGATCGGCCATGCAAGAGCGCCGGCCATCCTCGCATCGGGGTTGCTCGCATCGAAGTCTGACGCCTTCACGCCCTTGCGGTAGACCGCCCTCTCGTTGGTCTGGCCGTATGTGCCTGACTTTATCCTTACATTCATCATGTCGTCGTGGGTCAGCCCGTTCTTCGCCATGTAGGCCTGCG
>JAKQBZ010000165.1 GCA_029559435.1 Deltaproteobacteria bacterium
TCATAAACATCATCCCCCATAATGATGGCTCCGGCATACAAACCCTTCTTGATGCCGTAAATATGGTGCAGCTTCTTTTACCCTCCGACGATTTTGATCCCAGAGCGGATTCCGTTGCCCTGATGACCCTCCACATGGCAAAAGGGCTCGAGTTCAAGGTTGTCTTCATTGCAGGGGTAGAGGAGGGGTTGATGCCCTATTCCTGCCGGGAGGGATATGGAGACGCAGAAGAAGAAAGGAGGCTTCTCTATGTGGGCATGACGAGGGCAAAAGAGGAGCTTTTTCTCCTTCATGCACGCAGCAGGTTCCTCTACGGTAAAAAAACGACCCCCCAGCCGTCACCATTTGTCAGGGAAATACCGGGGGCGTTCACGCAGACGATAACGGTCCCTGATAGGGCAAAAAGACGTCATCAAAAGCAGATGAAGTTGTTTTAGGCTATTGACGCGGCCTTCTTAAAGTATTATTAAACAAATACGGAGGTGAAAAATGGAAAAAAGACTGGAAGACGTTATCGATCTGGCGATCAAAAGAGAAGAAGAGGCATTCGCATTCTACACGGACATTCACGATAAGATTGCGGACAAAGAGGCAAAAGAGACGCTCAGATTTCTCGCAGAGGAAGAAAAAAGGCATAAGGAATTTCTCGTCAACTACAAAAACGGGAAATATGGTGAGAGCGGTCTTCGCATGAGCAGCGTCGTGAACTACAAAATAGCGGAATACCTCGAAAAACCTGACATCACAAAAGATATGGCGAGCAAGGACGTATATCTCATCGCCGCACACAGGGAGACCAATTCGTACAATTTTTATACGGCCCTCGCCGGGGAGCATGCTGATGGCGAGACAAAGACAATGCTCCTGCGTATGGCCAACGAGGAACTGAAACATAAGGAAAAGGTGGAGTACCTCTACTCCAATACCGCCTTTCCTCAATTAGAGGGCGGATGACATTCTCGGGAGGTTGCCCGCAGCCACGCCCTTTATGTGGTGCTGGTCTGCACCAAACCTACCTGCCTTTACAGGGTGTATCCTGATTATCCCAGAAGAGGCGGCAACGAGGAGGTATGCTACTTTTGCGGGAGGCTTTTCGTGATTCCGCCGGATGGCGCAGGCATCGTCTGCCCTGAATGCAAGAACAGAATCGCGCAGCAGAAAAGCGGCGCCTTGCAACTCCACAAAAGACCGCGCAAACAGAATCAGCCGCGCTGCAGGACGTAAAGAATTCTTTAATCCAGAATACGCCACAAGAGCACCGGCACCGATGCTCATCCTTAAGGAAGATCCGGAATTAAAAAAATTCATTCTTTTTTAACTATAAGAATTGACAAGGGAAAGATAAAAATGGTAATAATATCTTCTTGTTTGGAGAATGTTCTTAAAGTGGTAAATTGAAATAGCTATGCAAGATAAGGAAACGCACACCGCAGAAGACCTTGAGATGCTGCGCCACAGCACCTCTCACCTCATGGCGCAGGCCGTACGGGAGCTTTTCCCGGGGGTCAAAGTGGCCATCGGACCGTCCATAGAGAACGGTTTTTATTACGATTTTGACTACGAACCGGGCTTTACCGAAGAGGACCTGCCGAAGATAGAGGCAAAGATGAAGGAGCTCGTCAAAAAGGACATCCCTATTGAAAAAAGGGTCCTGAAAAAGGACGAGGCCATGGATATGTTCGGGAAGATGGGCGAGACATACAAGGTCGAGCTTTTGGAGTCGATCGACGACCCCGAAGTAAATACCTACACCCAGGGTTCCTTTACGGACCTCTGCCGCGGGCCGCACCTTCCGTCAACGGGAAAGATTAAGGCATTCAAGCTCTTAAGCCTTGCCGGCGCTTACTGGAGGGGCGACGAGAAGAACAAGATGCTCACCAGGATATACGGGACAGCCTTCCCTGATGAGGAATCGCTCAACAAATACCTCAATTTTCTTGAAGAAGTGAAGAAGAGAGACCATCGCAAGCTTGGCAAAGAGCTCGAGCTTTTCAGCATCTCCGATGATGTCGGCGCAGGGCTTGTCATATACCACCCGAACGGCGCGCTGCTCCGTTACCTCCTTGAAGACTTCGAAAGAAAGGAACACCTGAAGAGGGGCTACCAGTTCGTAGTAGGCCCTCACATCCTGAAGCTCGACATGTGGAAAAGGTCAGGCCACTTCGACAACTACAGGGATTTTATGTATTTTACAAAGATAGATGACGTGGATTACGGCATCAAGCCGATGAACTGCCTCTCCCATATCATGGTATACAATTCAAAGGTAAGGAGCTACAGGGACCTCCCGCTCCGCTACTTTGAGCTTGGCACCGTATCCCGGCATGAAAAATCCGGCGTCCTTCACGGCCTAATGAGGGTGCGGGAGTTTACCCAGGACGATGCCCACATCTTTCTCCGCCCCGACCAGCTTCACCAGGAGATACTGGGCATAATTCGGTTTGTGCAGGATGTGATGGGCATCTTCGGCTTTGATTATGAAATGGAGATAAGCACGCGGCCTGAAAAGTCGATAGGCACGGACGAGGATTGGGACAAGGCGGAAAAGGCATTAAAGGAAGTCCTCGATGGCCAGAAGCTCCCTTATGAGATAAACGAAGGAGATGGGGCGTTCTACGGGCCCAAGATCGACGTAAAGCTGAAAGACGCCATCGGAAGAAAATGGCAGTGCGCAACGATACAGTGCGACTTCGCCCTTCCCGAACGCTTTGACCTCCACTACGTGGACAGCGATGGGAAAAGGAAGAGGCCCGTTATGCTCCACAGGGTCGTCCTCGGGGCCATTGAACGGTTTATCGGCGTCCTCATCGAACATTACGGCGGGCGCTTCCCGGTCTGGCTGTCGCCTACCCAGGTAGTGATCATGAACATCACCGATGACCAGGAGCCGTATGTAAGGGAGCTTTATGACGCCATGGCGCAGGAAGGCATCAGGGTGGAAGCCGACTCGAGAAATGAAAAGCTGAGCCTCAAGATACGGGAGGGCGCTGTAAAAAAGGTTCCCTATATGGTAATAGTCGGCAAAAAGGAAATGGAGAAAAGATCCATTACCGTCAGGACAAGAGAAGGCGCCGAGCTGAAGGACATCACGGTGCAGGATCTCATAAGCAGGATAAATGAGGACAATACACTCAGGAGGTGAGCCCTATAGGAAAGGACACTAAGGACGTAAATATCAATGAGAAGATACGCGTCAGAGAGGTTCGGCTCATTGATGACAGCGGGAAACAGCTGGGTATTGTGGCAACGGTTGAAGCTCTCAGGATGGCGCGGGAACAGGACCTTGACCTGGTGGAGGTTTCTCCCAAAACAAACCCGCCGGTTTGCAAGATCATGGATTACGGCAAGTTCAAATACCAGCTTGCCAAGAAGGCCCATGAAGCAAAGAAAAAACAGGCGGTGATCCAGATCAAAGAGATGAAGCTGGGCCTTAAGATCGAGGAACATGACCTGACGTTCAAGATGAAGCACATGAAAGAGTTTCTCGGCGACGGGTACAAGGTCAAGGTGATTATTATGTTTAAGGGCAGGGAGGTGCTCCATATAGATATGGGAGAAAAACTTGCCCAGAAGGTTATCGAGTCAGCAAAAGACGCAGGGGCGCTGGAGCAGAAATTGAGATTTGACGGTAGGAATATCGTAATGATTTTTGCCCCGCTGTAAAGGAGGTTGATATGCCAAAGATAAAGACGCACCGGGGATTAGCAAAGCGGGTTAAGATAACAGCAAAAGGCAAGGTGAAAAGGGCAAAGGCATTTCACAGCCATCTTCTTTCCTCAAAAACACCGAAGATGAAAAGAAGGCTATCGAAATCTGACACTGTTCATCCCGCAGATCTGAAGAGGATCAAGACATTATTACCATACTCATAAGAAAAATAGAGGTACAGTAAAATGCCAAGGGCAAAACGAGGATTTAAAGCAAGAAGAAGACGTAAAAAACTATTAAAGCTGGCGCGGGGCATGTATGGGACCAGGAAGAATGTTTACAGCGTCGCGAAGAGGGCCGTTTTCAAAGCCCTTAAATATGCCTACGCCGGGCGAAAACAGAGGAAGAGGGATTTCAGGTCCTTATGGATAGTGAGGATCAACGCGGCCTGCAGGGCGCAGGGCATCCCTTACAGCAGGTTCATCCATGGCCTGAAAGCCGCCAACATAGCGCTGGACAGAAAGTCTCTTGCCGAGATGGCGGTAAACGATCCGTCCGGGTTCGAGACCGTGGTGACAAAGGTCAAAGAGGCAATCGTTAACTGAGGGTGATCCTTGGATATTGGCGTCTTACAAAAGAGGGTCGATAAAGAACTATCCTCCATAAAAACGATAGACGATGTCAGGAAGGTGAAGGTATCACTCCTTGGAAGGAAGGGTGTCTTTTCCGAATACATCGAAAATATCAAGCTCCTCGACAAAGGGGAACGTAAAGGGGCAGGCCAGGAGATCAATGCCCTCAAGCTGCATGCGGAGAGCAGGCTTCGGGAGCTTGAAGATTTCCACGTCGAAGAGGAGAAGAAGAAACGGGAGGCGGCATCACTGATCGATATCACAATGCCCGGCAAGATGCCCCTGGCGGGGAAAAAGCATCCTCTTACCCAGACGCTTGATGAGATGATCAGGATTTTCACCACCCTCGGTTTTTCAGTCGCCGAAGGCCCCGACATTGAGCTTGAGTATTACAACTTCGAGGCGCTCAACATCCCGGCAGACCATCCGGCGCGGGATATGCAGGACACGTTCTACGTTCAGAACGGAGTTGTGCTAAGGACCCACACGTCGCCGGTACAGATACGGGTGATGGAGTCGCAGCTCCCCCCGGTGAAGATCATTGCACCGGGCACCGTCTATCGGTGCGATAATGACATATCGCATACTCCGATGTTCCACCAGGTCGAAGGGCTTATGGTGGACAAAAATGTAAGGTTCTCGGACCTGAAAGGCATCCTCAGCATGTTCGTTCAGGATATGTTCGGCAAGGACACGCCGCTTCGTTTCAGGCCGAGCTATTTCCCATTCACCGAACCGTCTGCAGAGGTTGATATCGGCTGCGTCATCTGCGGCGGGACCGGGTGCAGGGTCTGCAAGAATACCGGCTGGATCGAGATCATCGGCTCCGGCATGGTGCACCCGCAGGTGTTCAGGAACGTTGGCTATGACCAGGAAGAGATCACGGGATTCGCTTTTGGAATGGGCGTTGAAAGGGTTGCGATGATCAGATACGGCATTGATGATATCAGGCAGTTCTATTATAACGATGTCAGGTTCCTTTCGCAGTTTTGAGATAAAAAGATGAAAGTTCCTTTCGAGTGGCTTCGTGAATTTGTCGTTATCGATATGGATCCGCAGGACCTTGCGGTGAAGCTGACCATGTGCGGGCTGGAAGTGGAGGGGATGGAAAAACTTGAGCCGTCTTTCGACGGTGTAGTCGTGGCCGAGATCATCGGCATCGATAAGCACCCTGACGCCGAGAACCTTGTCCTGTGTATGGTCGATGCGGGCATGGAAACGCTG
>JAKQBZ010000177.1 GCA_029559435.1 Deltaproteobacteria bacterium
GGCCCTCTCCCGCGGGGGGAGAGGGAACTTAAGCAAGGAGCGGGCAAGCAACACCGTCCCTTCTTTTGCCGGAGGAAAAGGGTCATAGTACAATGTCCCCTCTCCCCTGGGGGAAGAGCTTAAGCAAGGAGCGGGCAAGCAACACCGTCCCTTCTTTGCCGGAGGAAAAGGGTCATAGTACAATGTCCCCTCTCCCCTGGCGGGAGAGGGTCAGGGTGAGGGGGAAGGAGGCTCTCCTTATGAAACATCATAATCATATGTACAATAACAGAATAAGCATGATCATCATTATTGCGGCATGCCTTGTTGCTGTCGCGGGCTGCGCCGGCGTTGAAAGGCAGGACAGGCCTGCTGCGGTGCCTGAAGTGCGTCCGGGAGTCCTGGCAGGCTATCTGCCGGCCAAAGCCCTCCCGAACAGCCTTGCCCTGCTCCCCCCTCCCCCGGCCTCGGGCTCGGCCGCCTTTGCGCTCGACGAGGATGTGAGCCGAAGAAAACTTGCCCTGTACAATACGCCGCGCTGGCTCCTTGCCGGTTCGGACGCCGATCTGTCATTTCCCCACGCTGCCGGCACATTTTCCTGCGCGCTGAACGCCCCGATCACAGAAGAGGATACGCCGCATCTATACATGCTGCTTCGCCGGGCCCTCACGGACGCGGGCCTGTCTACTTGCGCTGCCAAAGATCATTACCGCCGCACCCGCCCGTTCGTACTGAACAAAGGGCCTATCTGCCCGGCGGATGAAAAAATAAAAGCATGGCTGGAGAAAGACGGCTCCTATCCTTCCGGGCATACCGCTATCGGCTGGGCCTGGGCGCTCATTCTCAGCGAGATCTCGCCGGGAGACGCCGATGCGGTCCTCTCGCGGGGCCGGGCCTTTGGAGAAAGCCGCAATGTATGCAACGCGCACTGGCACAGCGACGTGGTCCAGGGCTACCTCGTGGGCGCAGGCACAGTGTCCCGGCTGCATGCGGACCCGGCGTTCCGCGCCGACCTGGAGGCCGCAAAGGCCGAGCTCGCTTCCGTCCGCGCGAAGGGCCTCAAGCCCACGCGCGACTGCAAGGCAGAGGCCGGTGCGTTGGGGCGATGACCATCTCAACAGCGCCGTACCTGCAGAATATCGTTTCTGCACATGATGCTGTCTGCGTTGTCCCGGCGTGGCGATCAAGAACCCGCAGATCCGACACTGCAATAATTGCAAAATACCCGACCGGCATCTTAAATGTTTGTCACAATACCTGATATTTGGTGTATAATGATGGAAGTTGAAGGTGGGGCCGCCGATAAAGACCGCAACACCCTCAAGGAAGCATATGGTCATTGTTCGGAACAACCACGGACGAGGAAATCTGGCAGCGCTTGCACGGTGATACGGTTATAACCCGGTCGAGGTGGCCGTTGGGTAAACCCCGCGTTTTCTACTGCTTAATGATTGCGGCAACGGTTCTGGCGGTCGATTACGTTACCGGAAGGCAGATCCAATTCCCGATCGTCTACGTCATCGCGGTCGGCATGGCTGCATGGCTGGAACAAAAGCCTGCTGCGTACGCACTGGCTATATCTATGCCTTTCGCAAGGGTCGGGTTCCATTTTCTGTGGCACGAAACACAATCGTTCGCTGTTGTTGTTCTCAACGCCCTGATAACGTTATTAGCCCTATTTTTCTATGCCTATTTGATCGATCGAATAGCATGGCAGACAAGGGCATTGAAAAAGAGGGTAAAGGCACTTGAAGGTATTCTGCCGATATGTGCATCGTGCAAACGGATCCGAACCAAAAAAGGCGAGTATGAACAAATAGAAAAATACGCTACCGAGCATTCGGAGGCTTCATTCACCCATGGCATATGTCCGGAGTGCGCAAAAAAGCTGTACCCTGAATACTTGACAGAAAAGCATGGGTAGCCATTCGCAGGAAGAACAACCCGGCGCAGGATGCCGGTCCCGGCAAGTGAAGATCCTGGTTTCATTATTTTGTTGACTCCGAACGCCGTTTCCCCGTAATAAGTATACAGAACAATGAACGCGATCATCGGCGGAACGTCACTTCTCGATTCATCCCTGTTCTCCTCGTGGAAGAACGGCAGCATCAAAACACCCTACGGGAACGTCAGGGTCAAGATCAGCAAAAGCACGGCCTTCCTTCAGCGCCACGGCAGCCCTGCTGCTCCGCCCCATATGATCAACCATCGGGCCAACATATGGGCCTTGCGGAAACTCGGGGCCGGAAAGATCATCTCCATCAACTCCGTGGGAAGCCTGAAGGCGTCATTAAAGCCGGGCACCCTTGCGATCCCCGGCGACTTCCTGTCCGCCTGGAGCATACCGACCTTCTTCGACAAAGAAATACGGTTTTTCGTCCCGCAGATGGACAAGCCATTGGCCCGCTATCTCTATAGCATCTGCAAAAAAGCGGGCATCAGGGCCAAAAACGGGGGCATTTACATCCAGACCATCGGCCCCAGGCTCGAAACAAAGGCAGAGATCAACATGCTGAAGAGGTTCGGCGACATCGTCGGCATGACGATGGCATCTGAGGCAACTCTCTCGATGGAATACGGCATGCCCTACGCGAGCCTCTGCTCCATCGACAACTACTGCAACGGGATAACAAACAAGCCTCTCACCATGAAACAGATAATGGACAACGTGCAGAAAAACCTCGGCAGCATCGAACGGATCATCGAGGCGCTCGCCAAAAGGGACTTTACATGAAGATACTCATCAAAGACGTGCTGCTGAAAGGCGCAACGCGGGATATATTCATCAACAACGGCGCTGTTGAAGAGATCTCCGAAAGGTGCACCCGTGATGCCGATAAGGTCATTAACGGGAGCAACAAGGCCGCCCTTCCCTCTTTTATCAACGGCCACACCCACGCTGCCATGACCCTCTTCAGGGGATTCGCAGACGATATGCCCCTGAAAAACTGGCTCGAAGAGAAGATATGGGTCCTCGAATCAAAGCTCACAGAAGAGGATGTCTACTGGGGGGCGAAGCTCGCCTGCCTCGAGATGATCAAGAACGGGGTCACCGCCTTCAACGATATGTACTGGCACTGGGAAGGAACTGCCAGGGCCGCCGTGGAAATGGGCATACGGGGCCTCGTCAGCGCGGTCTTCATCGATATGTTCGACCGGAAAAAAGGGCAGGAGCAGATCGACCTCAATACCAGGCTTTTTGAGCTCTCGGAACAATACAAGCCGTACGTGGCCTTCACCTTCGGCCCCCACGCAATCTATACGGTCTCAGAAGAGAGCCTCCGCTGGATGCGTGATTTTTCCGAAAAGCACAATATTCTCATCCATATGCACCTCGCAGAGACGCATGATGAGAACCGCTTCGCCAACGAAAAATACGGCCTGGCGCCTGTCGAATTTCTCGACCGCATCGGGGTTCTCTCAGAGCGCTTTATCGGCTGCCACGGCTGCGTCCTCAATGAAAAGGACTGCCAGACGCTGAGAGCGCGCCAGGCAAAACTTGTGCATATCCCCGTCTCCAACCTCAAGCTCGCCGTTGGCAGGATATTCCCGCACTTCCTCATGAAGAACGAAGGGATCCCGTACTGTTTCGGCACAGACGGCTGCGCGTCCAACAACCATCTCGACATGATCGAGACAATGAAGTTCGCCTCGCTTATCGCTAAATTTATAAACCACGACCCCACGCTGCTCCCCGCACAGGAGACATTCGATATCGCCACGAAGGCGGCCGCCCGCATATTCAACCTCGGCGACTGGGAGATCGAGGAGGGCAAAAGCCCCGACATCATCCTCATCGACCTCAACAGGCCGGAATTTGTCCCCAACTTCGATATCTATTCGGATATCGTCTATGCGTCCAACGGCTACGCCGTCGACACGGTGATCTGCATGGGCAGGGTCCTCATGGAAAACCGTTACGTCCCCGGAGAAGAAGAGATCCTGAAAAAGGTTAAAACGGCAGCAAAAAACCTTGTTGCGCGATGATGTTCATCTGCGATACCATGCTCGGAAGGTTATCAAGGTACCTGAGGATGCTCGGGCTTGATGCGCCCTGCGCAAACAGCCCTGCCTCTGCGGGCGCATGGGAGCATACCGGGCTACAGCCCTACTTCTTTACAAAAAGGCTGAAAGCCCCTCGCTATGAAAGAACCGTGCACATCAGGTCCGACCGGATCATGGAGCAGCTCGCGGAGATACGGCCCATTATCGCCCCCCACGTCATGCCCGAAGCCGTCATGTCGCGGTGCATCGAATGCAATGTCCCGCTTGTCGCAACAGCCAGGGAAGATGTCGAGCACTACATCCCCGAATACATCTACCACCACTATGCCGGATTCAAACAATGCCCGTCCTGTAAAAAGGTCTACTGGAGCGGCTCGCATACGGAGAAGATGAAAAAATGGATCGAAAATATAATAACCAATCACCAATAACCAAGATCCAATTAATCACCAATACCCAATATTCAATTCACGGCTTCTTTAGCTATCAGCCTTCAGCACACAGCAGTCAGCTGAAACAAAAAAGCTTTATGCTGATGGCTGACGGCTGATGGCTGTACGCTAAAAAGAGGTTTCGATGTTCCCGTTCAAAGAGATGGTCGACATTTTGAAGAAGCGCCTGAAAGATGACCTGCCCTCCGTCACCAGGATCGCGCGGCAGGAACGGAGAGACCCTTTCCTTATCCTCGTCGGCACCCTCCTCAGCCTCCGCACCAAGGACGAACTGACCGAAGAGGTGATGAAGAGGCTTGTCAGGCGGGCAAGGACCCCGGAGGAACTGCTCAGGATCCCGTTAGGCGAGCTGCAGGATCTCATCTATCCTGTAGGCTTCTACCGGAACAAGTCGAAGGTGCTTATAAGCACAGCGCGGACCATCATGGAAACATATGGCGGCATTGTGCCGGACTCCATCGACGAGCTGCTGGCGATCAAGGGGATCGGCAGAAAGACCGCCAACCTTGTCGTCTCCGAGGCATACGGCAAGCCCGGGATATGCGTCGATACCCACGTTCACCGGATCTCGAACCGCATCGGCGCGGTCTCAACAAAAAATCCCCACCAGACCGAGGAAGCGCTCCGAAAGATACTGCCAAAACAATACTGGATCATATACAATACCCTGCTGGTCACCTTCGGGAAGCGGATATGCTCCCCCCTGTCGCCCCGATGCAGCCAATGCCCCATTGTCCGCCTCTGCGCAAGAAAGGGCGTCACAAAGCACCGGTGAAAGGAAAATACAGCCTTGATTCTGGATACTGGATACTGGATTCTGGATACTGGATGCTTGTTCAAACCAGCATCGAGCATCGAGCATCGAGCATCAGGTTTGCCATGAAGTATTGACTTTTTACCTTTACTTACCCTTTGTTTTCTGTTAATTTTGCTATCGAATGAAAATCCTCGCAACAATTCTATTATCATTATGGATTCTTGCGCTTTCAACGCCTCTTTTCGCAGCCGATGCCGAGAGGATCGCAAAGATCGAGGTCACCGGGAACGAAAGGATCGACACCGCGTTTATCATGAACAACGTCAAAACAAAAGAGAGGGAGGCCTACAACCTCGACAAGCTCCGCGAAGACATGAAGAATATCTACAAAACAGGGTTCTTCAGCGACGTGCAGATCAACGTCCAGGATACCGACGCGGGAAAGGCGGTAACATTCGTCGTCATCGAGAGGCCGCCGATCAAGGCCATCTACCTCTCAGGGAACAAAAAGCTCAAGACATCGGACATCACGGAAAAGCTGAAGATCAAAACCAATACGGTGCTGAACATCGAAAGAATCAAAGAGAGCATGGACGAGATCAAGAAGCTCTATTCGACCAAAGGGTACTACGCGACCAGGGTAAGCTACGACATAGAGTACGGAGAGGCGTATGACGTAACGGTAAATTTCACGATAGACGAGCCGGCGCAGGCGTACGTAAGGAAGATCTCTTTTACAGGCAACAAAACGTTCAAGGACGGAAAATTAAAAGATTACATGAGGACCAGGGAAAAAGGCATCCTGTCGTGGTTCACCGGCTCCGGCATCCTCGACGACGAGGCCCTCGAGGACGACAGGAAGAACCTTGAGGCATTCTATCACGACCACGGCTATCTCCGCGTCAAGGTCGGCATACCCGACATCAAGATATCCCAGGACGGCAAGAGCATAAGCATCTCCATCCCTATCGAAGAAGGGAACGTTTATACGATAGGCACGGTCAATTTCGAGGGCGACATAATATTTGATACAGCAGTGCTCATGCGCAGCCTCAAAAGCAGGACAGGCAGGACCTTCAGCTCTATGGCCTACCAGGAGGACATCCTGAACCTCGTTGACCTCTACCAGGATAAGGGCTACGCGTTCTGTGACGTTACTCCGCTCACCCTCCTGGACGACGACGCAAGGAAGGTAAACCTGACCTTCAACATCACAAAGGGGAAAGAGATCTATTTCAACAGGATCAATATCCTGGGCAATACCAAGACAAGGGATAAGGTTATCCGCAGGGAGCTGAATTTCGCGGAAGGCGACCGGTTCTCGGCAACCAATCTGAAGGCAAGCAAAAAGAAATTGAAGAACACCACCTTCTTTAAAGAAACGGACATGAAGCTTGTCCGGACGGAGGAACCCGATAAGGTCAACGTAGACCTGTCGGTAGAGGAAAAACCTACAGGCTCATTAAGCCTCGGCATAGGGTACAGCACATCGGACAATATCATATTGACCGGCAACGTATCGCAGGAAAACTTTTTCGGAACCGGGAGGAAGGTATACCTCGATGCCGCCCTCAGCAGCGTTACGCAGGAATACCGGCTTACCTTCGTAGAGCCCTATATCTTCGACCTGAATCTCAGCACGGGGTTAAGCATCTTCGACTACACCAGGATACTGGATACGTACGATTACGAGAAGAAGGGCGGCAGCGTGGTGTTGACGAGGCCCTTGACCGACGATATCAAGGTGGGCACACGATACCGCTACGAGATCACGGATGTTTATAATATTTCCAGCGAGGCGACCAAGGACATCTGGGACCAGAGAGGCACCAGCTCAACGAGCGCCGTCAGCCTGTCGCTCATGAAGAACACCATCGACGATGTATTGAACCCGTCGAAAGGTGTGAACTCGGACATTACCGTTGAAACATCCGGCGGCCCCTTCGGCGGCTCCAACTATTTTTACAAGGTTACAGGCTTTTACGGCCAGTATATCCCCGCCGGGTTCTGGGACAGCTCGTTCTTTGTGCGCGGCACAGGTGGAATAATAAGGCCTTATGGAGGCAAAGAACTGCCGCTCTATGAAAAATTCTACGTCGGCGGCCTGAATTCTGTCAGAGGGTTCAGGTTCGGCGAAGCAGGCCCGAAAGATATAAACGAACAGGTCCTGGGGGCGGAGAACCAGCTCTATTTCAATATGGAATGGATATTCCCCATCTACAAGCCGGCAGGCCTGAAAGGGGTCCTCTTCTACGACGCCGGCGCAGGGTTTGACGGTACAAATCTGAATGTGATAAAAGATAGCATGAGGACAACCGCCGGATTCGGCATCAGGTGGTTTTCACCGATGGGCCCTATCCGTCTTGAGTTCGGATACAACCTCTTTCCCAAGTCAGGCGACAGGAGGAGCGCATTTGACTTCACAATCGGAACACAATATTAAACAGGAGGCATCATGAAAAAGATCGTATTTTTTCTTATCATCGCGCTGTTTCTCTTCATACCGCTTGCAGCGAAGTGCCAGTCGCTCAATATCGCATACGTTGACCTGCAAAGGGTCATGCTTGAATCAGAAAAAGGGAAGGACATCAGGAAAACGCTTACAGGCGAGGCGGAACGGCTGAAGAAAAACCTCGACGGGAAACAGGGCGAACTCCAGAAACTAAAGGACGCGCTGGAGAAGCAGGGCGCCACGATCACCCCTGAAGCGCGGGCCGAAAAGGAAAAGCAGTATCAGACCAAGCTGAAGGACTATCAGCGCCTTGTGAATGACTACCAGGGAGAGCTCCAGCAAAAGGACATGGAGTTTACGCAAAGGATCCTGAAAGAGATCGAAGAGGTCATCAAGGGCCTCGGCGACAAGGAAAAATATGCCCTGATCCTCGAAAGAAGCCAGGCGGGGGTCCTCTATGGAAGCCCGGCGATCGATATCACCAACAAGGTCATTGCCCTTTTCAACGAAACGCCAAAGAAGGCCCCTGCAAAGAAATAGGACAATGCTGTTATTGAAAGATATAGCAACTGCAGTACAAGGCATTCTCATAGGCGACGGCGAGGTCCCTATTGCAGGCGTTTCAAGCATAAAGGACGCGAAGGCAGGCGACATCACCTTTCTTACCCATCGCAGCTATAAAAAATACCTTCCTTCCTGCAGGGCAACGGCGGTAATGCTGGGCAAAGACATAGAGACGGACACCCTGCGGCATATGAATATTATCGTCGTGGACAATCCCGGCCTCGCTTATATCAAAATAGCCGAACTGTTCCTGGGCCCTGCAAAAAATGCCTCCGGGATAAGCCCCCTCGCCTTTGTCTCAACCGGCGCTCATGTCGATAAAGATGCTTCGATAGCGCCCTACGTCTACATCGGCGAAGGCGCGGTGGTCAAAAAAGGCGCAACCCTTTTCCCCTTCGTCTACATAGGCGACGGCTCGGTCGTCGGCGAGGACACGACGATATACCCTCACGTAACGATCTACAAGAATACCTCCATAGGCAGAAGGGTCGCCATACACGGCGGCACCGTCATCGGGAGCGACGGGTTCGGATATATATGGGACGGAAAACAACACGCCAAGATCCCCCAGCTCGGCAGCGTTGAGATCGAAGACGATGTGGAGATAGGGGCAAACGTCGCCATCGACAGGGCATCCCTTGGCAAAACGATAATAAAAAAGGGCACAAAGATAGACAACCTCGTCCAGGTCGCGCATAACGTATCTATCGGCGAAAATTCCATCATCGTCGCCCACGTCGGGATCGCCGGGAGCGCCACCATAGGCAGCAACGTCGTCCTTGCCGGACAGGTGGGCGTAAAAGACCATATCAACGTAGGCAGCAATGTCATGGCGGGCGGACAGACAGGCATCACCAAGGACGTGCCCGACAATATGCTTATAATGGGGACGCCCCACATGCCGCACAGGGAATGGATGAAGCTCCAGAATTACCTCAAGAAGCTGCCGGCTCTTTTCGAACGCATTAAAAAGGTGGAGCGAAAGCTCAACCTGGAGGAAAACGATGATTGACATCAATGAGATCATACGGCTCATGCCCCACAGCTACCCCTTCCTGCTCGTTGACAGGATCCTGGAGCTGGAACCGGAAAAAAGGGCAGTAGGCATCAAGAACGTCACCTACAACGAGCCTTTTTTTACCGGCCATTTTCCTCAAAGGCCTATCATGCCCGGCGTCCTTATCCTGGAAGCCATGGCACAGACGGGCGGGGTCCTCGCCTTTAAATCCTTCCCCGACGCGAAGGGCACCGTCTTTTTCACGGGCATCGACGACGCGCGCTTCAGAAGGCCCGTAATACCCGGCGACCAGCTGAAGTTTGTCGTAGAGGTAGTAAGGCACAGGCGGGAGATATGGGTCTTTGAAGCCAAGGCGTACGTTGACAACGACATCGCTGCTGAAGCAAGGATCATGGCGATGTTAAAGAAAGAATAAGGAGCGCAAGGTTGATACACCCTACAGCAATCATCCATAAAAATGCCAAAATTGATAATGGCGTCGATATCGGCCCCTATTGTATTGTCGAAGAAAAGGCAACGATCAGGGAAGGGACAAAACTTTTAGGACACGTGGTGATCCAGGGGAACACGACAATAGGAGAAGGCTGCACCATCAGCCCCTTCGCCTCCATCGGGGGCCCTCCCCAGGACATCAGCTACAAAGGGGAAGACACCACGCTCCGCATAGGCAACAACAACATCATCAAAGAATACGTCACCATCAATAAAGGCTCTGTCCACGGAGGCGGGGCGACGGAGGTGGGCAACAATAATTTCATCATGGCCTACTCGCACATTGCCCACGATTGCAGGGTAGGCAGCA